>DATFCC010000265.1:0-37013 GCA_035253505.1 Hyphomicrobiaceae bacterium | reverse complement strand
CTGGGTGACGCGTCCTCGATCTGACGCACGAAGTGCTGAGCCGCCCGCAGGGGATCCGGGCTCGCGCTTATGGGTCTGCCGACCACGATGTAGTCGGCGCCGGCGGCGATGGCCGCACCCGGTGAGGCGACCCGCGCCTGGTCACCCGCGTCGTCGCCCGGCAGCCGGATGCCGGGCGTGACGATCGTCACATTCGGGCCGACGGCGGATCGCACGGCTGCGGCCTCCAGCCCCGACGCGACGATGCCGTCGCAGCCCGCATCGCGGGCCAGCGTGGCGCGACGCACGACGAGGTCCCCTGGAGCGGCGGCAATACCCTGCTCGCGGACGTCATCGGCACCGAGATTGGTGAGCACGGTGACGCCCAGGATCTTGAGGCCGCTTCCCGCTCGACCGGCGATCGCCGCGCGCATGGTCTTGGTGTCGTGGGCATGGACCGTCAGGAATGTCACGCCGCCGCGGGCGGCGCTGCGCACGGCGCGCTCGACGGTGTTCTCGATGTCGAGCAGCTTCATGTCGAGGAACACGCGCTTGCCCTCCTGGACGAGATCGCGCGCCAGGATGAGACCCCCGCTCATGACAAGCTCCAGGCCGATCTTGTAGAAAGTCACCGCCGTACCGAGCCGGCCTACGAGTGCGCGTGCCGCATCGACGGTTGGCATGTCGAGAGCGACGATCAGCCGGTCGCGTGCGTCTATTTTGACCAAGGTCACCGCCTCTCGCTCGCCTCTTGATGCACGAGGATCATGCACGCCGCAGCCTCTGCGCCTGCTCGAAGGAGGTGTGCTGCAAGGCAGACGTCCAAGTGCCGCTAATCCGACAGGCCCTTCTGGCGGATGCTGCTGGCCAGATCATAGATGTGATTGCGCCAGCGGGCCATGTGGGTGGTGAAGCGATCCTCGGATTTCGCGTCCGCGCTTCCGGCCCGCATCCGGCACTCGGCAAGGATGTCCACCGTCCATCTGGCGACGGCCGCGTCATCGAGCTTGGCTGCGGCGGGGCTCTCGTCGACGAGGAGGGCGGCCTGCGCCTGGAGCCATTGGTCGAGAGCTGCGTCCAGGCAGCCTTCGAAGGCTCCCACCTGCCGCCCCCAGTTGACGCCGGCTGCGCGGGCATCCCCGGACGCAAGCCCGCCGGCGCCGGCCAATAGCAACACCGCGCAAACCTTGATGGCGTGCCGGGATCGGCCGAGCCTCTTCGCCGTGATCATTGGCTGCTTCTTGCTGACTTCGCTGGCTGCAGCCTATGCCGCTCATGCCACCGCGCGCCTGCGACCGACACCCGCGTTCGGCCCGTGCCGGCACGATTTTCCGGCGCTGTGGCGCAGATACTTCAACCCGGCTTGCCCTCGAAGAACTCCTTCATCTTCGAGAAGAAGCCCGCCGACTGCGGCGAGGTTTCCTTGTGGCTCTCGCGCTCGAACTCGTCGAGCAGCTCGCGCTGGCGCCGGGTGAGGTTCTTGGGCGTCTCCACCTCGACCTGGATGTACATGTCGCCCGTGACCTTGGAGCGCAGCACCGGCATGCCCTTGCCTTTGAGGCGGAACTGCTTGCCGGTCTCCGTGCCCTCGGGGATCTTCACCCGCGTGTGGCCGCCGTCGACGGTTGGCACGTCGATTTGACCGCCAAGGGTCGCCGCAGTCATGGCGATGGGCACGCGGCAGAAGATGTCGGCACCGTCGCGCTGGAAGAACTCGTGCGGCTTGATGGAGAGGAAGATGTAAAGATCGCCGGCGGGACCGCCGCGGACGCCGGCCTCGCCCTCGCCCGCCAGACGGATGCGCGTGCCGTCCTCGACGCCGGCCGGGATGTTGACGGAAAGGGTGCGCTCGCGCACCACGCGGCCGCTGCCCCGGCAGGAGGGACAGGGATCATTGATGATCTCGCCGCGGCCCTGGCAGGAGGGGCACGTGCGCTCGATGGTGAAGAAGCCCTGGCTGGCGCGGACCTTGCCGGCGCCGCTGCAGGTCGGGCACGTGGACGGCTGCGTGCCGGACTTGGCGCCGGACCCGGTGCAGGTCTCGCACGTGACGCTGGCCGGCACGCGGATTTGCGCCGTTTTGCCGGCGTAGGCCTCGGGCAGTGTGACTTCCATGTTGTAGCGCAGGTCGGCACCGCGCTCGCGGCCCGAGCGCTGTCCCCGACCCCGCCGCCCGCCCATGAACTCGCCGAACAGGTCGTCGAAGATGTCCGACATGGAGGAGGCGAAGTCCGGCCCGAAGCCGGCTCCGCGACCCTGCGCGCCATCGAAGGCCGCATGACCGAACTGGTCGTAGGCCGCGCGCTTTTGCGGATCGCGCAGCGCCTCGTAGGCTTCGTTCAGCTCCTTGAATCTGCCTTCGGCCGCCTTGTCGCCCGGATTGCGGTCGGGGTGACAGTCCTTCGCCAGCCGCCGGAAGGCCGACTTGATTTCCTGCTCGCTCGCCCCCCTGGCAAGACCGAGCGTCTCGTAGTAGTCGCGCTTGGGCATCAGCAGGTATTCCGATGTAGCTGGCCATGCCGGAAGGCGGCCCTACGCCCCGCCGACAATAAACATGAGCCCTCGCCCTGCGGCAATCCCGGCACATGCACGGTCGCGGACAGGACGAGGGCCGACATTTGCGTTCTCCCCCAGGGAGGTCGTCAGGCTGATTTCTTCTTGTCGTCCTTGACTTCCTCGAAGTCGGCGTCGACGACGTTGTCGCCGCTGCCGCTCTTGTTTGCCGCGCCGCCAGCCGTACCCGCATCATCGGGGCCCGCGCCGGCTTGGCGGTTGCCGTACACGGCCTCGCCGAGCTTCATGGATGCCTGCGTCAGGGCGTTGGTCTTGGCCCTGATGGCCTCCACGTCGTCCGACTTGGCCGCTTCGCGCAACTCGCTGATGGCAGTCTCCACGGCCGTCTTGTCGCCGGCCGGCACCTTGTCGCCGAGATCCTTTATCGACTTCTCAGTCGCATGGATCATGGCATCGGCGCCATTGCGCGCCTCCACCAGCTCGCGCTTCTTCTTGTCCTCGTCCTTGAAGCGATCGGCCTCCTCGGTCATCCGCTTGATCTCGGCCTCGCTCAGGCCGCCGGACGCCTGGATGCGGATCGACTGCTCCTTGGCGGTCGCCTTGTCCTTCGCCGACACGTGCACGATGCCGTTGGCGTCGATGTCGAAGGTGACCTCGATCTGCGGCATGCCGCGCGGCGCCGGCGGGATGCCGACGAGATCGAACTGGCCGAGCAGCTTGTTGTCGGCCGCCATCTCGCGCTCACCCTGGCTGACGCGAATGGTGACCGCATTCTGCCCGTCCTCGGCCGTGGAGAACACCTGGCTTTTCTTGGTCGGAATGGTGGTGTTGCGGTCGATCAGGCGTGTGAACACGCCGCCCAGCGTCTCGATGCCGAGCGACAGCGGCGTGACGTCGAGCAGCAGCACATCCTTGACGTCGCCCTTCAGCACGCCGGCCTGGATCGCGGCGCCGACGGCAACCACCTCGTCGGGGTTGACGCCCTTGTGCGGCTCCTTGCCGAACAGCTCCTTCACCAGTTGCTGCACCTTGGGCATGCGCGTCATGCCGCCCACCAGCACCACCTCGTGGATGTCGGCCGCCTTGAGGCCGGCGTCCTTGAGCGCCTGCTGGCACGGGCCCTTGGTCCGCTCGATGAGGTCGTCGACCAGGCTCTCGAGCTTGGCCCGGGTGAGCTTCATCGTCAGATGCAGCGGCGACTGCGTCTGCGGGTTCATCGAGATGAAGGGCAGGTTGATCTCGGTCTGCTGGGAGGAGGAGAGCTCGATCTTGGCTTTCTCGGCGGCCTCCTTCAGCCGCTGCAGGGCGAGCTTGTCGCCCCTGAGGTCGATCTGATTCTCCTTCTTGAACTCGTTCGCCAGGTATTCGACCAGGCGCATGTCGAAATCTTCGCCGCCGAGGAAGGTGTCGCCGTTGGTCGACTTCACCTCGAACACGCCATCGCCGATCTCCAGGATCGAAATGTCGAAGGTGCCGCCGCCCAGGTCGTAGACGGCGATGGTCTTGGAGTCCCTCTTCTTGTCGAGCCCGTAGGCGAGCGCGGCTGCCGTTGGCTCGTTGATGATGCGCAACACCTCCAGGCCGGCGATCTTGCCGGCGTCCTTGGTGGCCTGGCGCTGGGCGTCGTTGAAGTAGGCGGGAACCGTGATGACGGCCTGGGTGACCGGCTCGCCGAGCTTGGCCTCGGCCGTTTCCTTCATCTTCTGCAGGATGTAGGCGGACACCTGCGCGGGCGAATACTGCTTGCCGTGAGCCTCGACCCAGGCGTCGCCGTTCGGCCCCTTGATGATCTTATAGGGGACAAGCTTCTTGTCCTTCTCCACCATCGGGTCGTCGTAGCGGCGCCCGATCAGGCGCTTGATGGCGAACAGCGTGTTCATCGGGTTGGTCACGCCCTGCCGCTTCGCCGGCAGACCGACCAGCCGTTCCCCGTCATCGGTGAACGCTACGATCGAGGGGGTGGTGTTGGAGCCTTCGGCGTTTTCGAGCACCTTGGGCTTGGTGCCCTCCATGACGGCGACGCACGAGTTGGTGGTGCCGAGATCTATGCCGATGACTTTTGCCATTTCGTCTATCCTCTCCTTTGCGGCAGACCGTCCAGGCCCAATGTCTGGCACCTGGTCGCCTGAAGGCCCCAAAACGACCAACAGGCAACGGTCCCCTAGAGCTGCGCTTGGTATGCCGGGTTATATAGTGGGGGCTGGAATGGCCTGCAACGGCCCCGGAGCCGCCTTCCGGCCGGGACGCCTCAAGCCTGTTGAATCGATGTGGAAAGGCCACGCGAGGCCGCAATGCGCCATCCCGGCGGGTTCGTGCATCTGCCCGGATATCTCGATGAGCGGCGCCAGGGGGAGCTCTTGCACCTGGTGGGCGAGGTGGTCGCCGCAGCGCCGCTGTATGCCCCGACCATGCCCCGAACGGGCAAGCCGTTTTCCGTGCGCATGACCAACTGCGGGCCGCTGGGATGGGTCTCGGACAAGGCCGGCGGCTATCGTTACCAGGCCGTTCACCCCGCCACCGGCGTGCCATGGCCGCCGATTCCGCAAATGCTGCTGGACCTGTGGGCCGACGTGGCCGCTTATCCCGAGCCGCCGGAAGCCTGTCTCATCAACCGCTACGCCGCCGGCGCCAGGATGGGGTCGCACCGGGACGAGGACGAGCAGGACACTGCGGCCCCCGTCGTTTCCATCTCGCTCGGCGACGATGCGACGTTCCACATCGGCGGCCTGCAGCGGACCGGCGCCAAGCGCCGGCTGATCCTGAAATCGGGAGACGTGGTGATCCTCGGCGGAGCCGCGCGCATGGCCTACCACGGCATCGACCGCATCCACCCCGGCACGTCGATGCTCTTGAGGGAGGGAGGGCGGCTCAACCTGACCCTTCGCCGGGTGACGCGCTCACGCCGCTGAGGCGCGCGCGACCGCCTTCCGGCCGAGCAGCACCAGCGACCCGATGATGCAGAGGTTCGCGAGGTTGAAGGCCAACCCCACAGCGAACGCGGGTGCATAGAAGCCGGCATAGTCGTAGATGGCGCCGGCGAGGGAGCTGCCGGCCGCCATGCCGGACATGCCGGTGAGCAGCAGGGTCGGCATGCGCCAGCTCGCCTCGTGCGCCGGGAAGAGCTGCCGGGCGGCCAGGATGTAGGCCGGGATGAGCCCACTGAAGCCCAGCCCGAAAACGGCGGCCACTGTGAACAGGCCCGCCTCGGTCTGCGTGAAGACGAACGCAGCAATGGCCGTCGCCTGGGCCAGGGAACCCAGGAGCAGCGTGTTCAAGCCGCCAACCCGGTCGGACAGCCACCCCCAGAGCTGGCGGCTGACGAACGCACAGGTCAGTAGGACGGACAGCATCAGCGCACCGGTCGTGGTCTTGAGGCCGAGGTCGCCGCAAAGCGCGATGAGATGTGCCGCCGGCATGGCCATGGGAATGCAGCAAAGAAAGGATGCGGCGGCGAGCAGCGCAAATGCGGCGTTGGGCGGCAGGTCGAGGACGCGATCGGGCCGGCTGCGGGCAGCGTAGCCACTGTGCGGCCCCGCAGGCACCGGCGGTGGCCGCAAGGCGAGGGCGGCAATCGGCACGATCAGGATGGCCGCGATCACGCCGAAGCCGGCCATGGTCTGCTGCCAGCCATAGGCGGCGATTGAGCGCTCGAACAGCGACGGCCAGAGCGCGCCAGCCACATACTGGCCGCTGGCAATGAGCGCCAGCGCGGTGCCGCGCCGTCGCTCGAACCAGCGGGTGATGTAGACGTAGAGCGGGGCATTGATGGCCCCGTTGCCGAAAAAGCCGACCAGGAGCCCATGCCCCACGTAGAGCTGCCAGCTTTGGCCCATCGCGGACAGCACCATGCCCGCGCACATCATCAGCCCGCCCATCGCCACGGTGAGACGGGTGCCGATGCGCTCGGCGAGCTGGCCCATGGCGAGGCCGCCGAGGCCGGTGCCGAGCATGACCAGAGAGGCGGCCGCGGCGGGCACGGAACGATAGCCGCCGAAATCGGCAGCGATCGGGGCGAGCGCAACGATGGCGACATACTGCGCGCCGAACGAAACCGCCGGCAGCAGGAGGCAGGCCACGGCGATGAGCCACGCCTCGCGGCTGTCGATACGCCCGTTCAATTCCAGCCCTCCGCAGCCCGTGTGCGCTTTCCGTCCCCTCGCCGGGGTACGTCAGGGCCGCATCAAGCTCAAGCGCCGCGGCGAGGGGCAGCCCTGCGGAGACCGGGAACCTGGGTGCGCCGCGGCTATCGCGCGATCCTCGGCAGAGCTAGGGTCGGCCATCGAGCAAGGTGAGGCCCCTGCCATGACTGACGCGTTCGCCATTACCGTCTATTCCGACGTGATCTGCCCCTGGTGCTATGTCGGCAAGCGCCGGCTCGAAGCGGCGCTTGCCGGTCCCGGCATGCCCGAGAAGCTCGCCTTCACTTGGCGGCCATTCGAGCTCAATCCGGACATGCCGGCCGAAGGCGTTGAGCGCAAGATGTACCGGGCGGGAAAATTCGGCGAAGCGCGCAGCGCCGAGCTGGATCGCCAGATGACCAAGACGGGACGCGAGCTCGGCATCGAATTCGCATTCGACCGGATGCTGCGCACGCCCAATACGCGCCTCGCCCACCGCCTGATCTGGGAAGCCGACCGCCAGGGGCGGCAGGACGACGTGGTCGAGCGCCTGTTCCGCGGCTACTTCGAGGAAGGGCTCGACATCGGTCAGCCGGAAGTCCTGAAGGATATCGCGGCGAAAGCGGATTTGGAGGCAAGCGCCGTCGAGGCAGCGCTGACGGAGACGGAGAGCCTGCAAGCCGTCACCGAGGCGGAGCAGGTGGGATACCGCATGGGCATCCAGGGCGTGCCCTTCTTCATTGTCGCTGCCAAGTATGGCGTCTCGGGCGCGCAGCCCGCCGAGTTCTGGGCCGAGGTCCTGCCGAAGGTGGCGGCTGAGACCGGCGCCACCCGCGCCTGATCGAGTTCGCGACGCATCCCGCGAACCCGCGACCACCAGGTCCCTCACTCGGCGAGCGACTTGAGCCGTTCCTTGGCGTTCGGGTGGCCGAGCTGGTCGGCGCGGCTGTACCATTGCCGCGCGCGATCCTTGTTGCCGACCATGCCGAACACGCCGAGCGACCACAACCGGTTGGGATCGAAGGTGGAGCCCAGGACCAGCGCGGCCTGGGCGCTGCCCATCTCGGCCGCCCGCTCGTAAACGGCGCGCGCCGCGACGATGTCTCCGCGCGAGAGCAGTTGATCGGCCCGCTGGACGAGGTCCTTGACGGCGGCCTGGTCGATCTTGCCGGTCGCCTGCGGCATGGCTGGAGGCGGCACCGAGATCCAGCCCCGTGTGCGGGCAGCGACCGCTCCACTGGTGCGCCTCAGCTCGACCCCGATCTCGATCAGGGAGGCTGACCACTCGGGCATCGTGATCTGCAGGCTGGCGATGGCGTTCGGCGGCAACAACCAGGAGTCGGCGCCGATCCTCTCGGCGCCGTGCACCTCGGTTTTCTGGGGCAGGCCGGAAATCATCAGGATGAAGGGCTCCGCCAATGCCTCCTCCGGCTGCACGTGCAGCGGCAGGCGCGATCGCTTCAATACCTCGAGACGCAACGGGCGTTCCGGCGAACCGATCGGCTCCATCTCCAAAGGCCGCCCAAAGCCCGGGACCGCTTCCGTCGTCATCGCGAATGTCTTCGGCGTCGGCGCCGATCTGGTATCGGTCGCCAGTCGCCCCGGGGCATGTGGATCGAATTCGCGCGGCGGGCCGGGTCGCACGACGCTGAGGGTGATGAGGACCGCGAGGACAGCGGCAATCGTGGTATTGAGCGCCGTGGCCAGCACGAAGAACCAGGGATTGACGGAGCCTCGTCCCCGCGCTTGCCCCCTGCGATGGTCGGCGGCCGCCATCTGCGCGCGATACTCCGACCACTGCTGGTAGTAGGGATTGGCAGCAAGTTGCGAGCCGGCGCCGGCCTGAGGGCTGAGCGGAAGCTGGAGCCGATCCAGAAGACTTTTTATCTCCTTAATTCTGTCTTCGGGCCTTTGCATCATGCGCTCCCACTCGGCCTCACGGACGCCCCGGCACCTTCGTCGTTCCCACCGACTTGCGCGTCCAGTTGACGAATTCCTCCAGCAGTTTCTTCCGCTCGGCGGGGGCGATATCCCGTCCGCCGGCACTCCGCATGCTATCGATGAACTTGTCGAAGCCCTTTTGCAGGGCGGCTGCCTGCTGCTCCCTGGCAGCCCTCAGCCACTCCTCTGCGGCAGGGAGCCGCGTCCATCCCGGCAGCGGCGCGGCGATGTTGAGCTCGCGCCACTTGGGATGACGACGGGCGAGGCTAAGCTCGGCAATGCCGGAGAAGAGCTCGGGCACGAACCTCGCGAGCCGGCGCGCGGACTCTTCGTAGCCGCGCCCGGTGTTGGCCATCAGGATGGCGCTGACGGCCACGGTCTCCACGGAGAGCCCCGGAGGGATCAGCGCCGGGTAGTCCTCGGCGCGCAATGAGGCAGGAATGTAGGCCTGCTCCATGCCCGGCGGAAATGGCAGGTGAAGCAGCCTCAGGCGCCCGTCCTTGGGCAGATGCGCCATGATTTCCAAGGGTTTGCCACCGACGAGGAGCGCCGCTGCAAGTGTGCCGTTGCGAACCTGCTCCAGCGCGTCTGCGGGGCGGACGTCGACAAGCTCCGGCGCAACGCCAAGTCGCTCGAAGAGGTCGCGTGCCGTGAACCGCGCATTGCCGTCGTCGCGGGCAACACCGACCCTCTGGCCACGCAGCCCATCGACCGAGTCCACCCTGCTACCGGCCAGCAGATGCACCTCCTCGGGGTAGAGATGCGTGACGTACGCGAGCCGCTGCGCCAAGCCGGGTCCGAGTTGCCCCTCCAGAAGCTTGGTCTGAGCCAGCAGGTTGGCGGGCACGATGGCCAGGTCCACGTCGCGCAGGAAAACGAGATCGCGCAAGTTGTCCACGCCGCCGGCGGACGCGATGGGAACGAGGCGCACCTCGCCGCTGCTCGGCAAGATGCTGGCGATGTCCTCAGCCATGGCGAGTGCCGACGCTTCCGCATGGCCGGAGGCGACAAGCAGCGAGTTGTTGTTGAGCGCGGCCCTCAACGTCGCCTGTTGGCTAGCGGATATAGGATTGGGCGGAGAAGCCCCCTGCGCATGCGCACCAGCGCTTGCCAACGACATGGCGGCGCAGGTCACGCGGACAATAGCGGCGAGCCGATACTGTCTGCGGCGGGCTGCCTTCGACGCTGCCCATGGCACACGCAATGGTGCTCTTGGCGATGCTTGCAAAACGCGCCCCCTGACAATGACTGAAACGCGCCGCTGCCTCCAGAACGGCCCAATCCGATTGTTCGATCACTACCCGCCGCCGCATTTGTGATCGCATTCGAATGCGGCAGCAAGAGGGTTCGGGAGAGGGCAATACTCCGTACCCGCCATTGTTTCGCGATCGCCGGCCTGCAATCGCAGTGGGGGCTTCTGCAATGACTGTTTTCTATCAACCTGTTCTCGTGCTGCTTTCGATCGGCGTGGCAATTCTGGGATCGCTGACGGCGCTGGCGCTGACGGCGCTGTCTCAAGAGGAGGATGCGGGCCAGAAAGGCTTCATGCTCGCCAACGGCGCTCTGATCATGGGGGCCACCATCTGGTCCATGCATTTCGTGGCGATGATGGCGGTCGAGTTCCCGATCGTCGTCAACTACAGCCTGCTGGAGACGCTCGGCTCGGTCGCAATCGCTATCGTTGCGACCGGCATCGGGCTCTACATTGCCAGTTCCAGCGCCATGGGAAAGCTGAGCATTCCGTTCGGCGGAGTGCTGATGGGGCTCGGCATCGGCGGCATGCACTACCTCGGCATGGGGGCCATACGCGGCTGCGGCCTGGCCTACGACCTGCGGCTCGTCGCCGCCTCGGTGGCGATCGCCATCAGCGCGTCCACCGCCGCCTTGTGGTTCGCATTCTACAAGCGCACCGTGCTGATGAGCCTCGGCGGCGGCATCGTGCAGGGACTGGCCATCGCCTCCATGCACTACACGGCGATGGCGGCGACCTATTTCGTGCCGCTGGGCGTAGATTTCGAAATCAGCAAGCCGATCTTCGCCCAGAGCGTGCTGGCCTACATGATTGCGGGCGGCCTCTCCGCGATCGCCGTCGGCAATCTCGCCCTGTTGACGATGATCCGCAGGGACCCGCTGACAAGCGAGCAGGTGCAGCAGGTTCAGGAGAGCTTTCGCCGGATCGAGCCGTTCGCACCGCTGGTGGGCGAGGTGTTCTATCGCCGGCTGTTCGAGATCGCGCCGCACCTGCGTGCGCTCTTTCCGGGCGATCTCGCCGACCAGGGCGCCAAGCTGATGGCGATGCTCAGCATCGCAGTCGCCAACCTCGACAAGGCGGAGGACCTGCATCCCATGATAGCAGAGCTCGGGCGCCGGCACGCCGCCTACGGCGCCAGGGATGAGGACTACGGACTCGTCGGAGAGGCGTTGATCTGGACCCTGGAGCAGGGGCTGCGCGACGCATTCACTCCCGAGGTGAAGTCGGCATGGCTGGCGACCTACCAGATGCTCACCGGCACGATGCGGACCGCAGCAGCCGAGCTGCAGCCGGTGAAGCGGGGCTTCATGGCTCCGATGTTCGGACGGCGTGCGGCCTGATCCGCATTCCCCCTCCTCGAAGGCATCACATCCTGACGTGATGCAATCGAATAGGCTTGACCTGCGGTCAATGTCGCCTCAGCCCGGAGGAGAGTTCTCGTTTGCCACCGGCGCTTGAGCGGGCCCCATGCTACCGTCGGACGGCGGCTTCGGTCCGCCCTTTGCCACGGCGACCATGGCCGGGCGCAGCACGCGATCCTCGATCAGGAAGCCGGCCTGGAACACCTGGACGATGGTGCCGGTGGGCACGTCGCTGCGCGGCACTTCCATCACCGCCTGATGCAGGTGGGGATTGAAAGTCTCGTTGATGGGCTGCACCCGCTTGATGCCGTGACGCTCCAGCGCGTTCAGCAGCTCGCGCTCGGTCATCGTGACACCCTCCAGAAAGCTCTTGAGGGCGGCGTCCTGCTCGGCGGCGCCGGCTGGAACCGCGTCGATGGCGCGCTGGAAATTGTCGCCGACGCTGACGATGTCCCGGGCCAGCTTGGTGACCGCATACTTGGCGATATCTTCCTTCTCCCGCTCCGCGCGCTTGCGGATGTTCTCCACCTCGGCGTGCGCACGCAGCAATCTGTCCTTGAGCTCGGCGGCTTCCGCCTGCAAGGCCACGATCACGTCATGCGGCGTGCGCTGCTGAGGCTCGGCGGCTGGCGCAGTCACGGCGGGCTCGCCCGGAATGCCCGGTGCGCCGTCGCTCTCCGGTGGACCACCTTGCGGTTTGTCGCCCATGGGTCTCCTTCCGCGATTGCTGGCCGCGTCGGCTGACAAGCACGATGTCATGGGAAATCAGCGCCGGCCACGATCCTTTGCTGCTGCCGGATATCATGCAGTAGGCGCAAAAAATCAAGTCAGCAGTTGGCCCACGAGCTTGGCGGTGTAGTCCACCATCGGGATTATGCGGGCATAGTTGAGGCGCGTGGGCCCTATCACGCCCAGCACGCCCACGACCTTGCGCTGCTGATCCTCGAACGGAGCAACGATCAGGGATGAGCCTGACAGGGAGAAGAGCTTGTTTTCAGAGCCAATGAAGATGTGCACGCCCTCGCCGCCCTCGGCCAGGCCCAGGAGCTGCACGAGATCGCGCTTGGTCTCGAGGTCAGCGAACAACTGGCGGATGCGCTCCAGGTTCTCGAGCCCGTCGACGTCCTTGAGCAGGTTGGCCTGGCCGCGCACGATCAGGCTCTTCTGCTCGTCGTGCGACCCCGACCAGGTCGCCAGCCCGGCCTCGATGACCTTCTGCGTGAGCTGGTCGAGCTCGGCCTTGGCCGATGCGAGCTCGTGCTCGATGGTCGCCCGCGCCTCGGAGAGCGTCAGCCCGCGGATATGGGCGTTGAGGTAGTTCGCGGCCTCGATCAGGCTTGAAGGCAGCAGCCCGGCCGGCAGGTCGATGACGCGGTTCTCGATGTTCTGATCGTCGCCGACAAGCACCACCAGCCCCTTGCCCGGCTCGAGCGGCACGAAGTCGATGTGCTTGACCTTGCTCACCTGCTTCTCCGCCAGCACCACGCCGGCGCAGTGGGACAGGCCGGAGATCATTTCGCCGGCATCCGTCAGCACCTGCTGGATCGACTTGTCGCGGCGAATCCTGAGCTGCGCCTCGATGTGGCGCCGCTCCAGATCGGTGAGGTCGCCGATTTCGAGCAAACCATCCACGAACAGGCGCAAGCCTGCCTGCGTCGGCAGCCGGCCGGCGGAAGTGTGGCGGGCGTAGATCAGCCCCAGTTGCTCCAGGTCGGACATCACATTGCGGATCGATGCCGGTGACAACGTGATCGGCAGGTGGCGGGACAGGTTGCGCGAGCCGACGGGATCGCCCGTCGCCAGGTAGCTTTCGACGATATGCCGAAAGATGGTGCGCGAGCGCTCGTTCAGCTTCTGCAGCTCGGTGAGGCTGCCGGCAGCGCCGGGCCGGTTGATGGGGTTGTCGTTCATTGCCACAAGTGCGTGGATCGTCCGGCCGCGAATCTAGGGTGAAGGCTCCCGGTCCGTCAAACGGCGCCCCTTTTGCGGTTGATGCAGGGGCCGCGCTCGCCTAGGGTGCGCGCAATTCGGCCCATCCCGCATCCAAGCAGCCCATGCGTCCCTCCAAACGCAAGCCTGACGAGCTTCGCCGTGTCTCTATCGAGCGTGCGGTATCGATTCATGCCGAGGGCTCGTGTCTCATCAAGTTCGGCAACACCCACGTCAATTGCACGGCGAGCCTGGAAGAGCGCATTCCCCCCTGGCTGAAGGGGCAGGGTCGCGGCTGGGTAACGGCGGAATACGGCATGCTGCCCCGCGCCACGACCGAGCGGACGCGCCGCGAATCGACGGTTGGGCACCCCTCCGGACGAACGCAGGAAATCCAGCGCCTGATCGGGCGTGCCCTCCGCGCGGTGGTCGATCTGCCCAAGCTCGGCGAGCGGCAAATCGCAATCGACTGCGACGTGCTGCAGGCCGACGGGGGCACACGCACGGCCGCCATCACCGGTGCCTGGGTGGCGCTGCACGATTGCCTGAAGTGGATGCAGGCGCGCGACATGATCAGGGACGGCGTGCTGCGCGACCACGTCGCCGCCGTCTCCTGCGGTCTCTACAAGGGCGCGCCCGTCCTCGATCTCGACTATGCGGAGGACTCCAACGCCGACGCCGACGCCAACTTCGTCATGACCGGGTCAGGCGGCATCGTCGAGGTGCAGGGTACGGCCGAGACGGTGCCGTTCTCGCAGGAGGGCTTCGACCAGCTGATGGGGTTGGCCAGGAAGGGCATCGCCGAGCTCATCTCCCTGCAGAAGCTCACGGTCGCCTGACTGCCGATCCAGACGCTGGATTGCACACGGCCGCGCCGGCGCGCAACCGTGCCCATGCCTCGCACAAATCCTCCTGCAACACCGAGCGGAGGAACACGGGAGGATCACGATGACCCCGGGCGGCGTTCTTGAAACGGTGCTTTATGCCAAGGATCTCGATGTGACGGAGACATTCTATCGCGATGCGCTGGGCATGCAGCCGTTCGCCAAGGCCGACGGCCGGCACCTCTTCTATCGGTGCGGTGACCAGGTGCTGCTGATCTTCAATCCGGACGCCACCAGGATCCCCCCCGCTCCGGGCGCACTGCCGGTGCCGCCGCACGGGATGGACGGCGAGGGCCACATCTGCTTTAGGGCTTCCGCGCCGGAGATCGATGCGTGGCGCGCGGCACTCGAGGGCCGCGGTATCGAAATCGAGGCAGACTTCGAATGGCCCAACGGCGGCCGCTCCATCTACTTCCGCGATCCGGCCGGCAACTGCCTGGAGTTCGCCGAGCCGCGCATCTGGAAGCTCCAATGAGGCGGCGGCTCGTTCCCGGGACGCGTCTGGTGGTTGCGAGCCACAACTCCGGCAAGGTGCGGGAGATCCTCGATCTGGTGGCGCCGCACGGGCTGAGTGTGGTTTCGGCGGGCGATCTCGGCCTGCCGGAGCCCGAGGAGACGGGCACCACGTTCGCCGCCAACGCCATCCTCAAGGCGGAGGCGGCGGCCAAAGCGACCGGCCTGCCGGCCTTGGCGGACGATTCGGGCCTGGAGGTGAATGCCCTGAATGGCGCGCCGGGCATCTACTCCGCCCGCTGGGCCGGACCGACCAAGGATTTCGCCGTTGCGATGCGTCGCGTGGCCGACGGGTTGAGGGCGTGCGGGGCGTGGGATCCTGCTCCGGGGCAGAGGCCGCGCGCCAATTTCACGGCTGTGCTGTGCCTGGCCTGGCCCGACGGGGAAACAGCGACCTTCGAAGGCAAGGCCTTTGGTTACCTGGTCTGGCCGCCACGCGGGACCAAGGGTTTCGGCTATGATCCGATGTTCGTTCCCGATGGCCATGCGTTGACCTTCGGTGAGATGGAGCCCGATGCCAAGCATACGATCTCGCACCGTGCCCGTGCCTTTGGCGGCTTCGCCAGGGCCTGCCTCGGCGATGAGCCCGTCGCCTGATCAGGGCGCCGGGTTCGGCGTTTACGTGCACTGGCCGTTCTGCGCATCGAAGTGCCCCTATTGCGACTTCAACAGTCACGTGCGCGCCGGCGGCATCGACGAGGCGCGCTTTGTCCGCGCCTGCGTGCGCGAGGTCGACCACTGGGCGGTGCTCGCACCCGGGCGGGAGGTGACCAGCATTTTTTTCGGCGGCGGCACGCCGTCGCTCATGTCGCCCAACGCGGTCGCAACTGTGCTCGACGCGATCGCAGGCGCATGGCGCCTCGCGCCCGGCGTCGAGATCACCCTGGAAGCCAACCCTTCGAGCGTGGAGGCGGCGCGGTTTCGCGGCTATCGCGCCGCAGGCGTCAACCGTGTCTCGCTCGGCGTGCAGTCGCTGATCGAGGCGGACCTTCGCGCTCTTGGCCGGCTGCACACGGTCGACGAGGCCCTTGCCGCCATCGAGGTTGCGCGCTCGACGTTCGATCGCTTCTCTTTCGACCTTATCTACGCCCGGCCAAACCAAACTCCGGATCTGTGGCGGGAGGAGCTTGCCCGCGCCCTGTCCATCGCCGGCCGCCATCTCTCTCTCTACCATCTGACGATCGAGCCCGAGACCCCTTACGCGGCACTTCACGCGCGCGGCAAACTCACCGTTCCCGACGGCGAGGCAGCCCATGCGCTCTACGAGGTGACGCAGGAGCTGACGGAGCGGGAAGGTCTTCCGGCCTACGAGATCTCCAACCATGCCGCACGCGGGGAAGAGTGCCGCCACAATCTCACCTACTGGCGCTATGGGGAGTACGCGGGCATCGGTGCCGGCGCGCACGGCCGCGTGACGCGCAGCGGAGCGCGATTGGCCACCTCCACCGAGCGTTCACCCGAGCGGTGGCTGGCGCGGGTTGAGGTCGATGGCCACGGCATGATCGAGCAGCAGGCGCTCAACCGCGGCGAGCAGGCCGATGAGGCTCTGCTGATGGGCCTCAGACTGAGCGAGGGTCTGGACCTGATGCGATTCGCGGCCGTCTGCGGCATGACGCCGGCCGGGCCGGCCATCGACGAGCTCGTAGGCATGGGCCTGCTCGAGCGGGCAGGGGAAAGCCGGCTGTGTGCGACCCGCTCGGGCCGTATCGTGCTCAACGAGATTGTGCTGCGGCTGGCATCCCGGCTGGAGCCGGCCGATGCCCGCGTCAGTTCAGGTTGAGGATGGACTTCGGCAGCAGCGACGCGGCGCCCAGGCTGCCGGTCGCCAGCCCGGCGGAGGGCAAGCCCGGTCCGGCGTCGACCACCGTGGCGCCGACCTTTTGCACCTCCAGGATCGCCAGGGCGCGCTCCGTGGTGCCGTCGGGCAGCAGGCGGAATGCGCCATCGACGCCCGTGAACCCGCTGGCGCGCGTGAGCTGGGCGGCGGTGTAGCCGCGGCCCTCGGTCGCTGCGGACAATGCAATCGCCATGCTCACCGCGTCATGGGCGAGGCTCGCAACCCGCGGCGGCGACTGTCCGTAGGTTTTGGCATATTTCTGCGAGAAATCGCTCCACCCGCGCGGATCGGGTGCGGGGTACCAGGCACCGACCAACCGTGCCTCGCGGCCCGCATTGGGATAGTCCATGCCGCCGGTGCCCAGCAGTTTCACCTTTGTCGTGTCGATGTCGGCTTGCGGCAGCAGGCGCGCGATCAGCTCGACGTTCTCCTGCCCGCCCGGAATGAACAGGGCTTCGATGGGTGCGCCTTCACTCTCCGCAGCCTGAATGGCGGCGCCGACCTTGCGCAGCGGCTCGAGCACCCCGCTGGACGATGCCTGGTAGGTTTCCGAGATGACGACGGTGCCCCCCGTCCGAGACACCGCCTCCTTGAAGGTGGCAGAGGCGATCCTGCCGAGCGCATCTTCGGACGTGAGCGCCGCGAACCGGCGTTTGCCCTGGCTCGCGGCGTAGGCGACGATGCGCGTCACCTCGGGCGCGGGCTGGAAGCTCAAAAGGTAGACGCCGTTGCCGGCGACCTGGCGGTCGGTCGAGAAACTCACCACCGGCACGTTGGCGGCATGCGCTGCCGGCGCGACCGCCGTCGCCGACTTGGCGAACAGCGGGCCAAGGATGAGCTGGGCTCCGCCCTTGATGGCTTCCTCCGCGGCGGCACGTGCCCCCTCGGGCGTGCCTTTGTCGTCCTTGACCATGAGCTGGAGCGTGGGATTGTCGCGCTCGAAGAGGGCGAGCTCGGCCGCCTGCTTGAGGTTCTTGCCGATGAGGCCCGGCTGGCCATGCGCCGACAGCGGCAGCAGCAGCGCCACCTTGGTCTGCTGCTGCTTTTCCGGCGCGGAGGGCTCCGCGGGAGCAAGGGATGGCGGCGCCGCCGACAGGGGACTAGGCGCATTGGTCGAGCAGCCCGAAGCCATCAGGGCGCACACCAATGCGGCCATCGAGCCCATGGCGTGACGCCAAAAGCCACCGCTTGCTGCGCGCACCATTGCTCCCCCGGGGCGCCCGTCGCCTGTGCACTTGGTACCTTGTGGGAACTGGTTGCGCCAGGGCAAACGGATGACGCCAACCCCGAATTCGGTGGCATCGGCCCTGCCTGCGGCCCATAACACCGCGCACATGGCACTTTGCGCCCAGGGAGCCGGGTGTGGCGAATGACGACAAACGAGGCGAGTCGCGGCCTGCGGTAGCGGAACGCGCCGCCGAAGTGATTCGCCGCGCCCTGGCCGAGCCCCTCGCGGCCGGTCTCTATGTCGTCGCCACGCCCATCGGCAACCTCGCCGATATCACGTTGCGGGCGCTCACCGTGCTCGCGAGGTCGGACGTCATCTGCTGCGAGGACACGCGCCACAGCCGCACATTGCTCGCCCACTATGCGATCGCGCGGCCGCTGCGCCCCTACCACGAGCACAATGCCGCACGCGAGCGCCCGCGCATCATGGCGGATCTGGCCGCGGGCAACTCCGTGGCCCTGATCAGCGACGCCGGCACACCGCTGATCTCCGACCCCGGCTACAAGCTCGTGCGGGAGGCGATCGACGCCGGGTTTCCCGCAACGGTCTTGCCGGGCCCTTCCGCCGCCCTCGCAGCGCTCACCGCTGCCGGGCTGCCGACGGATACGTTTCTGTTCGGTGGCTTTCTGCCGCCGCGCCGCAAGGCCCGGCAGTCGCGATTGGCGGAGCTCAAGGATGTCCCGGCGACGCTCGTTCTCTTCGAGGCGCCGTCGCGCCTCGCCGAGTGCCTCCACGACATCGCCGATGTCCTGGGCGACCGCCCCGCCGCGGTGGTGCGCGAGCTCACCAAGCTGCACGAGGAGGTGCGGCGGGGACGGCCATCGGAGCTGGCCTTATGGGCGCACGAGGCAGCCCCGAAGGGCGAAATCGTGGTGGTTGTGGGTCCGGCGGCGGCCGAGCCGGTGGCTGACGCGGCAATCGCCGAGCGGCTTGCGCCGCTTCTCGCCCGCATGAGCCTTAGCGATGCGGCACGCGCAGTGGCACAGGACCTCGGCGTAGCGCGCGGCCGCGTCTACGACCTTGCGCTCGCCTTGCGAGGCAAATGATGTCCGCAACGAGGAGGGAAAGCGTCAGCGCTCCTCCGGCGGCTTGACATGCCTGAACAACCACAACAACGCGATATCGTAGAGGATTTTGAGAACCCCGCACAACACAAGCGGCCAGGCCTGCAGCCCTGCGGCGAACATTGCGCCGGCCAGCGCAGGCGCGGCGGCAGAAGCCAGGCTCCGCGGCACCGACGTTACGCTTGCTGCAGCCGGCCGCTCGGCAGGCGTTACCACCGCCATCACATAGGACGATCTGGTCGGCACATCCATTTGCGAAAGTGCCGCCCGCAACAGCAGCAGGCCAAGGGCGGCCTCGAGGTTGGGTGCGACGGCCGCTACGATCAGGCACACGCTGGAGGGAATGTGCGTGTAAACCATTGTGTTCACGAGGCCGATGCGCCGTGACAGCCACGCAGCCACGGGAAAGGAGAAGGCGGCCAGCACACCAGCCCAGAAGAAGTAGATGCCGGCAGCCGAAAGCGACAGGCCGAACTTCTCGAACAGCCACAACGCCAGCAACGATTGAACGGCGAGGCCGCCAGCAAACGCGTCAACGCAGAACAACGCTGCCATCTTGTAGACGATGCGCCGAGAGGGACCGAGAGCCGCGACGGGCTCGTCCGCCGGCTGCGCAGGCTCCCGCGGAAGCTGCGCGTACACGACCCCGCCGGCCAGACCCAGGGCCGCGTAGAAACCGAACATGAGCTTCAACGCGCCCATCTGCGACACGCCGGCCGCCGACAGGACCTCCGGGAAGCCCGTGGCAAGCGACCCGGCTGCGGCGGCGAGCGCGCCGATCAGCCCGTAGCGCGCGAACATTCGGGTGCGATCGGCATCCGCGGCCGCATGAGCCAGCACGGCGTGCTCGAGCGGAACGAAGACGCTGACGCTGCCGGCAGACGGGTTGATCGTGCCCATGAAGGCCACCAGCAGGACCATGGCATAGGTGCTGGCAAGCGCAAACGCGATCCCCGTTGCGACCATCAGTGCCGATGCCGCAACCAGCAGAGCCCGGCGGCTGATCCGGGCGCCGAGGAAGCCGATGGCCAAAGTCGTCGCCGCGGAACCGAATAGGGCGAGCGTGGCGACGATGCCGATCTCCAGCGGGCCGAGACCGAGAGCGGAAAGGTAGACGGGCAGAAGAACAGCGACGAAGCCGTCACCGAAATCCCGCAGGGCGCGCGCCGCGTAGATGTGCGTCGACGGCTGTATGCCAGGCTCGCGCATCGATGTCCTCCGGTCGGGCACTTCACGGCTGCGCACGCGGGTGTCAAGATCGAACGTCCCTTTTTCGCGGCCAGCTTCATGGCTAGTCCCGAACGTCTTTCGCGCTACCGACGAGGCCGCCTATCGGAGTTGCTGGCGGCCGCGATGCTGCTCGGCAAGGGCTATCGCGTTCTCGGGCGGCGCATCCGCACGCCGTTCGGCGAGATCGACATCATCGCCCTGCGCGGTCGGCGCCTGGCCTTCGTCGAGGTGAAGCGCCGGGCCACCCGGCTCGAAGGCGAAGCGGCGATCACCCCGCGCCAGGCCGGCCGGATCGCGCGCGCAGCCGAGTTCTGGATCAGCCGCCATCCGGCCTATCGCGACCACGCCCGCGGCCTCGATATCGTCATCGTCGTGCCGGGCCGATTGCCACTCCACGTGCCCGACGCCATGGAGGGATTGCAGGCGATCCGGAGCAATCTGCGTTGACACCGCTCGGCGGAAGCCGTTTGCATACCCCCAACAGGCGTGGCACCTGCCGCCAACGGCGACCCGTGGCGGCTCGCACGACCAGGAGAAGGCCATGAAGCTGGAAGGCGGATGCTACTGCGGCAACGTGCGCTACGTCGCCGAAGGCGAGCCCATGATGAAGGCACAATGCCATTGCCGCGAGTGCCAGTACATCACCGGTGGCGCGGTCAACATGTTCCTGCTCATGCCGGTTGGCGGCTTCGCCTACACCAAGGGTGCCCCCAAACAGTTCGCGCGCAAGGACCTGGAACGCCCGGTCACGCGGGACTTCTGTGCGGAGTGCGGCACGCATCTCGTCACGCGCCCGACAACCGTGCCCGCAGTGGTGGTGAAGGTCGGCACGCTCGATGATCCGGCGCTGTTCGGCGGCCCGCGAATGGCGATCTACACCATCGACAAGCAGCCGTTCCATCAGATTCCCGACGGAATGCCGGCATTCGAGCGCTTGCCGAAGCGGTAGCCTGCAGCTGATCGGACATCCGTTGTCATCGAGGAAAGGCCACCATGCCGCTCAATGTCGCCTGCCAGATGGACCCGATCGACCGCATCGACATCAAGGGCGACTCCACGTTTGCCCTGCTGCTGGAGGCCCAGCAGCGGGGGCACAATCTCTTCTACTACACGCCGCCCAACCTGGCCCTTCTCGGCGGCCGGCTGATCGCGCACGGCTTCTCCCTGGAGATCGAGGACAAGATCGGCGCCCACTATCGCCTTGCTGAGCCGCGCACGGAGGACTTGTCGACGTGGGACGTGGTGCTGCTGCGCCAGGACCCGCCCTTCGACATGTCCTACATCACCACCACGCACCTGCTCGAGCGTATCCACCCCAAGACGCTGGTGGTGAACGATCCCGCGCACGTTCGCAACGCGCCCGAGAAGGTGTTCGTCCTCGACTTCCTCGACCTCATGCCGCCGACGCTGGTCACGCGCAACCTCGAGGACGTGAAGCGCTTCCGTGCCGAGCACAAGGACATCATCCTGAAGCCTCTTTACGGCAACGGCGGCTCCTCCGTGTTCCGCCTCGGCCCCGACGACACCAATCTGAACTCGCTGGTCGAGCTGTTTCAGACCGTATTTCGCGAGCCGTTCATGGTGCAGCAGTACCGTCCCGAGGTCCGGGCCGGCGACAAGCGGGTGATCCTCGTCGACGGCGAGGTGGTGGGAGCCATCAACCGCATTCCGGCCGCTGATGAGACGCGCTCCAACATGCACGTGGGCGGCGTCGCCACGGCCACCGAGCTCACCGCGCGCGACCGGGAGATCTGCGCGCGGCTCGGGCCCGAGCTGAAGCGGCGGGGGCTGCTCTTCACCGGAATCGACGTCATCGGCCCATATTTGACCGAGATCAACGTCACTTCGCCGACCGGCATCCGGCAGGTGAAGGCCTTCGGCGGCCCGGACATCGCCGAGCTCATCTGGGACGCCATTGAACGGAAAGTGAAGAGGTGAGGGCTGGCCCTCTCCCATCCCTGCCGTCATTGTCCGGATGAACCTACCACGCAAAGCACGGAGATCGCTTCGATGGCGACCATCAAGATCCTGGGAATTGCCGGCAGCCTGCGCAAAGGCTCATTCAATCGCGCCGCGCTCAGGGCGGCCCAGGGCCTGGTGCCGGCCGGGGCGACGCTGGAGGCCCATGATCTCCCCGATCTGCCGGGCTTCGACCAGGACAAGGAGAAGACGCCACCGGCGGCGGTGACCGAGCTCAAGGCCAAAATTCGCGCCGCCGACGCTGTCCTGCTGGTGACGCCCGAGTACAACTACTCCGTGCCCGGTGTGCTCAAGAACGCCATCGACTGGGCGTCGCGCCCTTACGGCGACAGCGCCTGGAAGGGCAAGCCGGTTGCCATCATGGGAGCTTCCGCCGGCGTGCTGGGGACGGCGCGTGCGCAATACCACCTGCGGCAGACGCTGGTGTTCCTCGACATGCCAGCCGTGAACCAGCCGGAGGTCATGATCGGCGCCGCGGCGACCAAGTTCGACCAGGCCGGCAACCTCACCGACGAGACGGCCAAGAAACTTATCGGCCAGCTGCTGACCAACCTGTGTGATTTGGCCAAGCGCCATGGTGCGGGGGCCTGACGCGAGACACTCGGCCCCATCGAGGATTGTTCTCATTTTGTTCTTGACCGCCCCTTACGCCTCCACTACGTTGCGCAGGCAATTCGGGGGTGGGGCGATGTACGGACAGATCGCGACCGTTGCTTTCGTGGGCATCGAGGCGCGCCCCGTCGAGGTGCAGGTGCGGATCAGCTCCGGCGGGGCGGTGTTTGCCATCGTCGGGCTGCCGGACAAGGCCGTAGCCGAGAGCCGCGAACGGGTTCGCAATGCGCTGCATGCCGTCGGACTGGGGCTGCCGTACAAGCACATCACCGTCAATCTCGCACCGGCCGATCTGCCCAAGGAGGGCAGTCATTTCGACCTGCCGATCGCGCTCGCCATGATGGTCGCCATGGGTGCCGTAGCCCCTGATGCGATCGAGGGTTATGCGGCGATCGGCGAATTGGCGCTCGATGCCTCGATACGGCCGGTCCCAGGCGGGCTTCCCGCGGCGATCGGTGCTAACGCCATGGGCAAGGGCTTGATCTGCCCCGCTGCGTGTGGCGCGGAAGCTGCCTGGGCGGGTGAGGACGTGCCCGTGCTCGCGGCACCGCACCTGTTGTCGCTGGTGAACCACTTCAAGGGCCTGCAGACGCTGCCGCGGCCGAAACCCAATATCGAGGAGGACGGAGCGCCGTTGCCGGACCTGCGCGACGTCAAAGGCCAGGAAAGCGCCAAGCGCGTGCTGGAGGTGGCGGCTGCCGGCGGACACAACCTGCTGATGATCGGCGCACCTGGATCCGGCAAGTCGATGCTGGCCGCACGCCTGCCCTCGATCCTGCCGCCCCTGTCGCCCGAGGAGATGCTGGAAGTCTCCATGGTGCACTCGCTTGCCGGCGAGCTCATGGGGGGAAAGCTGGCGACGCGCCGTCCCTTCCGTGCGCCGCATCACTCCGCAAGCATGGCCGCGCTCGTCGGGGGCGGCTCCAGGCCGCGGCCCGGCGAGGCGTCGATGGCGCACCTCGGCGTGCTGTTCCTCGACGAGCTGCCCGAGTTTCTGCCCAACGTGCTCGACGCGCTGCGCCAGCCGCTGGAGACCGGCGAGACCGTTATCGCCCGCGCCAACCACCGCATCGCCTATCCATCGCGCATCCAGCTCGTGGCCGCGATGAACCCCTGCAAGTGCGGCGGGGCGTCCCCGGGTCAGACGTGCCGGCGCGGCGAGCGCTGCGCGACCGAGTATCAGGCCCGCATATCGGGGCCGCTGCTCGATCGGATCGACCTGCAGATCGAGGTGCCGCAAGTCTCCGCTGCGGATCTCGTGCTGCCGCCGCCGGCGGAGGGCAGCGCCGAGGTGAGAGGCCGGGTCAGCGCCGCGCGCGAGCGCCAACGCGAGCGGTACGCGCGGCTCGGCACCAAAAGCGTGCGCACCAATGCGGAATGCGCCGGCGCCATGCTCGAGCAGGTCGCCATGCCGGACGAGGCCGGCGTCGCCCTGCTGCGACAGGCGTCCGAGACGCTCCAGCTCTCGGCCCGCGGTTTTCACCGCACGCTGCGTGTGGCTCGCACACTGGCCGATCTCGATGGCAGCGAGGCTGTCACGCGCGCACACGTCGCCGAAGCGCTCAGCTATCGCGGCGAGACACTGCGCCGTCAGCGGGCGGCCTGAGGTCGGGCGGCTCTTACGCCTTCGTCTCTCCGGCGCAGGGCTGTGCTTGGCGCGTCCGCTGCGCGAGCCAGATGCCGCCGATCACCAGCGCCAGCGCCAGAGCGTGATAGGGCGCGAACGGCTCGTTGATCAGGGTCACGGCCAGCACGGCGGAGAACACGGGCACCAGGTTGATGAACACACCGGCGCGGCCGGGGCCGATGAGGTCGACGCCGCGCAGGAAGAAGATCTGCGACAGGAACGAGGGGAAGACGCCGACCCACGCGGCGATGAGCAAGCCCTCGAGAGTGGGCATCTTGAGGCCGCTGGTCACCGCCTCGAGCGCGACGAGCGGCAGCGAGGTCACCGCGGCGATCAGCGCCAGCAGGGTGAAGAAGGCAGCGGCCGGCATGTTGGGGCGATCATGCAGCGCCACCGTGTAGCCAGCCTGCAGCGCGCAGGCCACCAGCATCGCCAGGTCGCCCTTGTTGAGCTCGATGTCGAGGATCGAGAACGGAGCGCCGCTGGTCGCCACCACCAGCACGCCGGCTGCAGTGACGAGCACGCCGGCGAGCTGCAGCAGGCTCGCGCGCGTGCCGTGCACGAGGAAGGCCCCGGCCAGAACGAAGATCGGGATCGATCCCTGCAGGATGCCGATATTGATGGCGCTCGTATAGTGCGCCGCCACGTAATAGAACGCATTGAAACCGGTGAAGCCCAGCGTCCCCAGCACGACGATGCCCATCAGGCGCGGTCGCAACTCGCGCCAATGTGCGCGCACCTGCCGGCCATAGAGCGGCCAGAGCAGGGCCAGCACCAGCAGCCAGCGCAGGAAGACCAGCTCGAACGCCGATATCTGGCCCACGGCCAGCCGTCCGGCCACGGTGTTGCCGGCCCAGAACACCGCCGCCAGCGCCAGCAGCAGGCCCGGCCATCCGTAGAGGCGTTCCGCCGAGCGTCTGATGGCTCCGGCCATGACTGTTTCGCTGGTCCGTTCGGGCAGGTTTCGAGAGAAAGGGGCGCCTACCATAGTTTAGGGACGGTCGCATCCCGCGCCGGCGCAGGGGAGGTGCCCGTCGCGGCTGCGGGCACCGGTCGGCCATTGCGGCGAGTGGCGGGCCGCCGCGAACGCCCTACCCGCCCGCAATCTGGGGAAGGATGTGCACGTCGCTGTCGGGCCCGATGGGCTCGAGCAGGGCGTCCTGATAGATCTGCCCGTCGATGGCCACCGCCGACCCGTTTTCGAGGTGCGGGAGCAGGTCGGGAAATCGCTCTCCGAGCCGGGCGAACAGCTGGCGAACATTGGCAGCGTCCACGTCGAGTTCGGTCACGCCGCCGGTATATTGGCGCAGGTTTCCGATCAGGGACACGCGGGCCATCTTGTTCCTCGCCGAACTGGTGCGGGGCATCTGTCCCGCTCATGATCTATCTATCATACCGGATAAAGCGCCGGTCACCACGACCGCGCGGAGGAAGAAGCCTTCATGTCAGGCAATGCACGCAAGTTCAGGCTGGTTGCGCTCACCAAGAACAAGGAAAATCCTGCCTATATTGGTGCCCGCCTCGGTGCCGATCGTGTCGCCGCGCGCCATGGGTGCGTACTGACGCATGCGGTGCCCGACACACCCGACGACATCGACGAGCAGCACGCGCTGCTGAAGGCGGCCCATGCCGAGCGCCCCGACGCTGTGCTGATCGTGCCCGCCCATGCGACCGCTCTCAACGGCACGCTGCAACGCATGCAGGCCGATGGCATCCGCGTCGTCAGCTTCGTCGGCCGCCCGGAAGGCATCGCGTGCACCTGCCATGTCGGCTCCGATGATCGCGCGCTGGCGCGCGGCATCGCCGGCTACCTGCTCGGCCGGCTTGAGCGCGATGCAGTGGTGGCGACGATCGATGGACATCCCGACTCCATCACCACGCCGCCGCGCATGGCGGGCTTCCGCGACGCCCTGTCCGCGCATGACGGCGCGGTCCTGGCCGGCTCGCGCTGCGGCTACTATCTGCGCGACGGCGGCCATGCCGCCATGGCCGATCTGCTCGCCGCCGCACCCCGCATCGACGGCGTGCTCGCCGCCAACGACTTCATGGCGTTGGGCGCCATCGATGCCTTGCGCGAGAAAGCACGCAAGGTGCCGATTGTCGGCATCAATGCCACGCCCGACGGTGTTGCGGCCATCAAGGCCGGCGATCTGCTGGCCTCGGCCTCCTTCGACGCCATGAAGATGGCATGCCTGGCGACGGAGGCAGCGGTGCGGGCCCTGTCGGGACAAAGCGTGCCGCCTGAGATCGTTCTGCGGGTCGAAATCGTCGATCGCAGCAACTGCGAGGCCTGGGACCTGCCATACGCCGAACGCGCCCTGCCGGAATGGCAAACCTACGCCAAAAGCTGAGCGCCCCCTCCGATCAGGAGGAGGCGCCCGATATGCTTCGTCTAAGACGCAGTCTTAGATCTTGGCCGTGCCCTTGGCCCGGGCCTCGTCGAGCGCCTTGAGCACCTTGGGCGGCGACATCGGCAGCTCCGTGAACCGCACGCCCGTGGCGTTGGCGACCGCGTTGGCGATCGTCGCCATCGGCGGCACGATTGGTGTCTCGCCGACGCCGCGCACGCCGTAGGGATGGCGCGGGTTCGGCACCTCGACGATGACCGTGTCGATCATCGGCAGGTCGGAGGCGACCGGCACCCGGTAGTCCAGGAAGCCCGGGTTCTCCAGTTTGCCCTTGGCGTCGTAGATGTACTCCTCGTTGAGCGCCCAGCCGATGCCCTGGGCAACGCCGCCCTGGTATTGGCCCTCGACGTAGCTCGGGTGGATGGCGCGGCCCGCGTCCTGGATCGCGGTATAGCGCACCACCGACACCTTGCCGGTCTCGGGGTCGACCTCGACGTCGCAGATGTGCGTGGCGAGGCTCGGCGCCGCGCCGGCAGCGTTGATCCGCGCATAACCGACGATCGGCCCGCCCGTCTTGCCGGCAATGCCCGCGATCTCCTTGAGCGTCATCGGATTGTGCTTGCCGGCGTTGGGGCCCGCAGGGCGCACGGCACCGTCTTTGTACTCGACGGCGTCCTCGGGCAACTCCCACAGCTTGGACGCGCGTTTGCAAGCCTCCTTCATGACGTCGCGTGCGGCTTCCACCGTCGCCATGCCGCTCGAGAACGTGGAGCGGCTGCCGCCCGTCAGGAAATTGTAGCCGAGCTGTCCAGTATCGCCGATCTGCACGCGGATCTTGTCCAGCGGCACCTTGAGCTCTTCCGCCGCCATCATGCACAGCGAGGCGCGCAAGCCGCCGATATCCGGCGTGCCGGCGGTGAGCGACAGCGTGCCGTCCTCGTTGAGCGCGAGCGACACCGAGGTCTCGCCGCCGATGTTGAACCAGAAGCCCGAGGCGACGCCGCGGCCCTGGTTCTTCTTGAGCGGCGTGCGCCAGTGTGCATGGGATTTGGCGGCTTCCAGCGTCTCGATCATGCCGATCGGCCCGAACTTCGGACCGTAGGCGGCTTTCGTGCCCTGTTTGGCCGCGTTCTTGAGGCGCATCTCGATCGGGTCCATGCCGATCTTGGCCGCGATCTCGTCGATCACGCTCTCGACCGCGAATTCCGAGATGGGCCCTCCCGGAGCACGATAGGCAGCCACCTTCGGGCGGTTGGTCACCACGTCGTAGCCGACCACCTTCACGTTCTCGAGGTCGTAGGGCGCGTAAGCGCACATGGCGCCGGGCTGCACCGGCGAGCCGGCAAAGGCTCCGGCCTGGTACTTGAGCTCGGCTTCGGCGGAGACGATGCGGCCGTCCTTCTTGGCGCCGATCTTGACGCGCACATGCGCGCCCGACGTCGGCCCCGACGCGCGGAACACTTCTTCCCGCGTCATCACCATCTTCACGGGCCGGCGCGCCTTCTTCGACAGCGCGAGCGCAAGGGGCTCGAGGTAGACCACCGTCTTGCCGCCGAAGCCACCACCGATCTCGGCTGCCGTCACGCGCACCTTGCCCACGTCCCAGCCCAGCAGCCGCGCGCAATGAGCCCGCACGATCCAGTGACCCTGCGTCGACACCCACACGTCTGCCTGGCCATCCTCCGACACGCTGGCGATGCAGGCGTGCGGCTCGATGTAGCCCTGGTGCACGGGCTGCGTCGTGAACTCGCGTTCGATGACGACATCGGCCTGCTTCAAGCCGGCCGCCACATCGCCCAGCACGAACTCGACGCGCTTGGCCACGTTGGATGCCGTCTTGGGTGCGGGTTCGACGCCTGCCGTATACATGTCCTCGTGCAGGATCGGCGCGCCGGGCTTCATGGCCTCGACGACGTCGATGACATGCGGGAGGACCTCGTAGTCGACCTTGATGAGCTTCAGGGCCTGCTTGGCAATGGTCGCGCTGGTGGCGGCCACGGCGGCGATGGCGTGGCCCTCATAGAGCGCCTTCTCGCGTGCCATGGTGTTGCGCACGACGTCCTTGTAGTTGACCATCATTTCGCCGGCCGGGATGAACTCGGAGGTCTGCTCCTTGAAGTCCATGCCGGTGATGACCGACTTCACGCCTTCGAGCTTTTCCGCGGCGCTGGTGTCGATCGAACGGATGCGGGCATGCGCATGCGGGCTGCGCAGCACCTTGCCGACGAGCTGGCCCGGCAGGGCGAAGTCGGCGCCGAAGCGGGCGCGGCCCGTCACCTTGTCCACGCCGTCGGGCCGGATGGGCCGCGTGCCGACGTACTCGAACTCCGAACCTGGACCGTCCTTGACTTTCTCCTGCATGGGTCAGGCTCCTCTCATCTCGGTAGCGGCGTCCATCACCGCACGGATGATCTTGTCGTAGCCGGTGCAACGGCAGAGGTTGCCGGCCAGCCAGTAGCGCACTTCCGTCTCGGATGGGTCGGGATGCTTCTCGAGCAGGGCCTTGGCCGCGACAAGGAAGCCGGGCGTACAGATGCCGCATTGCAGGGCGGCGTGCTCCAGGAACTTGCGCTGCAATGGATGCAGCTCCTCGCCCTTGGCGACGCCTTCGATGGTGCCGATCGACTTGCCGTTGGCCTCCACACCCAGCATCAGGCAGGAGCAGACGAGCCGGCCGTTGACCGTGACGCTGCAGGCGCCGCAGTCCCCCGTTGAGCAACCTTCCTTGGTTCCGGTGAGACCAAGCTGGTCGCGCAGGCAGTCGAGCAGCGTCTCCTGCGGCTCGCACAGGAACTCGACAGCGTCGCCGTTGACCGTTGCCGTTACGTGATGTTTGGCCATCAGTTCTTCCTCGCCCGTTCAAGCGCAATCTGCGCGGTCCGCCGGGCCAGAACACCCGCGACCTTGATCCGATATTCCTTGGTTCCGCGTTTGTCGTCGATCGGCTGGCACGCTGCCTGCGCCGCCGCGTCGAGCTTTTTCATCGCCGCATCGTCGAGGGTGGTGCCGATGATCGCGGCCGCCGCCGGTGCCACCAGCAGCGGGCGCGGCGCGACGGCGCCCAGCGATACGCGCGCGGCGGTGCACACACCTTTGGCGTCGAGCGTCAGGCACACCCCGCAACCCACAACGGCGATATCCATTTCCGTGCGCGGGATGAAGCGCAGGTAGGCGTCGGCCGTCTTGCCGGACTTCGGCGGGAGCAGGAAGGAGGCGATGATCTCGCCCTTGGCCAGCGACAGTTTGCGGGGCGCCAGCATCACGTCCTCGACCGGCACGTCGCGGCGCCCCTTGGGCCCTACGATGGTGGCCTTGGCGCCGGCGGCGATGAGGGCCGGCACGCTGTCGGCGGCCGGCGATCCGTTGCACAGGTTGCCGCCCATGGTGGCGCGGCCCTGCACCTGCGTGGATCCGATCAGGTTCGCGGCCTCCACCACGCCCGGCCATACGGACTTGAGCTTGCCATGCTCCTTCAGCTCGGCACCGGTGACGGCTGCGCCTACGCGGAAGCCTCCCCCCTCCTCGGTGATCTGGCGGGTCTCGGCGATGCCCTTGATGTCGACCACGAGTATCGGGTCCACGATATCGGTACGCATCTGCACCAGGAGATCGGTGCCGCCAGCCAGCACGCGCGCCTCGCCCGGTTCTCGGGTGAGGAGCGCAACCGCCTGGTCGAACGAAGTCGGCGCCTCGTAGCGCATAAGGTCTTCCTCCTGACCGGTTGTCCCCTCCAGGATGGCACAGCATCTCCCTCCCCGCCAATCCCCGTATGACAAATGGCAAGGGCAAGCCGCGTTTCGTGCATACGCCAGAGCGCGGCCGAAGCCCGTGCGCAGCCATTGCCGGCAGACGTCCACCGGCGCGGGCGCCTGGCCCTCGCGGACGCGCACCTCGAGGGTCTGCTAAGCTCGGAGCCGATGCGTTCTGCAAGAAAGGAGCACGTGATGGCCAAGAAGGGTTACTGGATCGCGCACGTCAACATCACCGATCCCGAGCGTTACAAGGACTACGTGGCCGCCAATGGCGCTCCGCTGAAGAAGTACGGGGCCCGCTTTCTGGTACGCAATGGGCCCTCGGAGGTGCGCAGGGGTGAGCTCGGCGGCCGGCGCCACGTGGTCATCGAGTTCGACAGCTACGCCACCGCCAAGGCGTGTCACGACTCGCCCGAATACCAGGCTGCCGCCAAAATCCGCGACGAGGCCAGCACGGCCGAGTTCATCATCATCGAGGGTTACGAGGACTAGGAGAAGAGCCCCGATCGGCGTGTTGAAAGCGACCGCTAGCTGCCGGCAGCCGCCTTGAGCGTGTTGCGCAACAGGCAGGCCACGGTCATCGGCCCGACGCCGCCGGGCACCGGCGTGACGGCGCCGGCCACGCCGAGCGCTTCCTCGAAGGCCACGTCGCCGACGAGGCGGCTGGTGCCGTCGGCGCCCGTTACGCGCTGGATGCCGACGTCGATGACGGTGGCGCCGGGCTTGATCCAGCCGCCCTTGACCATCTGGGCGCGGCCCGCCGCGGCAATGACGAGGTCCGCACGCTTGACGACACCCGCCAGATCCCGCGTGCGCGAGTGCGCGATCGTGACCGTGCAGTTCTCCGCAAGCAGCATCTGCGCCATCGGCTTGCCGACGATGTTGGAGCGGCCGATCACCACCGCCTCCAGCCCCGTCAGGTCGGACCGCACGGATTTGGCGAGGATCACGCATCCGGCAGGCGTGCAAGGCACGAGCGCCGGCTCTCCCAGGGCCAGGCGGCCAACGTTGACCGGGTGGAAGCCGTCAACGTCCTTGGCCGGATCGATGGCCTCGATCACTCGGCCCGCGTCGATGTGGGCAGGCAGGGGAAGTTGCACGAGAATGCCGTGCACGTCGGACCGGGCGTTGAGGTCGGCGATCAGCGACAGCAGGTCGGCGGCGGAAGTGCCGGCCGGCAACTTGTGCTCGAACGAGAGCATGCCGGCAGCCGTCGTCGCCTTGGCCTTGGTTCGCACGTAGACCTGGCTCGCCGGGTCGTCGCCCACCAGCACCACGGCAAGGCCCGGTACACGGCCGCACTTGCTCTTGAAGGCCGCCACGCCGGCGGCGACCTCGCGACGCAAGCCCTCGGCAATCATCTTGCCATCGATGATCTTCGCCTGGGTCATGGGAGGGTCACTGTCCTCATCGGCTGCGTTCCGCCAATGACTGAACGCGGTCCGAGAGTTGCGTGGCGTCACCGGTCACGACCAGCGTCTTCACGCGCGACCTCGTGCCGGAGCGCAAGGCCACGGTGCTGCGGGGAACGCCGAGCCACTCCGCGAAGGTGCGCTCCACCGCCCGGTTGGCTTCGCCGTCCTGCGGCACATCGCGCACGCGCACAGCCAGGGCAGGACCCTGCGCCGTCGCCACGATGCCTTCAACCCCGTCGCGTGCCGACTTGGGGGTCACACGCACGAGCACCTTGAGACCGGCCGGCTCGACATGCCAGGGACGAGCAACATGTTCCGTCAAACGACGAGCTTCGCGATGTTGGGCAGGATCACCGACTGCACGAAGGCGCAGGCGAGGATCAGGATGACAGGCGATATGTCGATGCCGCCGAGATCGGGCATCCAGCGGCGGATGGGGCGCAGGAGGGGTTCGGTGAGGGCATTCAGCCCCTGCCAGACCGAGCGTACGAACGGATTGTAGGGATTGACCACATTGAAAGCCATCAGCCAGCTCATGACCGCGCCGGCAATGATGACGTAAATGTAGAGCGTGATCAACGAACTGATGAAGCCGAGCAGCTCGAGCATCGTGGCACTCTAGGACCGCGGACGGCCTCGTGTGTAATGCTCCCGGCGCCCACGGACAAGGGCCAGTGCCAACCGGTCCACCGACGGAGGCGGGCCCGCTGGCTGCCTCGCGGCGTTCCGAACCGCATTCACGCGCCTTCGCAGGCGACCGATTCCCGGCAGCACGGTGCACCTGACTGCCCGTGAGCGCCAGTTGCAGCCGGCACGTAGCACTTGCGTCCCGGCGCATGCGCCGTTCATGCGCATGAGCGGCGAAGCCACGCCGCGACGCTCGCCCGAGCCCGCCGGCCTCGGCCCGCCCGCGGGTGGCGGCACAGGGCGGCCCGCTTTCCTTGACAATCCGAGTCCCCCCAACCTAAATGCGCTCACCCTCCGGGGCCGTAGCTCAGATGGGAGAGCGCTGCAATCGCACTGCAGAGGTCAGGGGTTCGATTCCCCTCGGCTCCACCAATTAAATCAAAGACTTAGACGCCTCTTATCGAAAATCGAAAAATCTGGGCACACACCGATGCGTAGCGTCTCGGTGTTCAGAGATGACCGCTGATGTTGAGGTCGCGGGTGACCTTCGAGCGCGACGACGCAACAGGCTTTCCATCCAGAACGCCGAGAGACCGGCCTTCCGCGCGCCGATGGACCGCCGCAGATACTCATCCGTTGCAGTGGAGGATCGAGGCGCGCCGCAGTGACAGCTTGAGTCTTGAATGGACGGATGGCGCCGCGGCGCCGGATTGATGCGCAAGACTTCCTGGCCAGCGAGCGTTGTGGGCGGGAAGAACGATACCAAAGTCAGAGGTTGCGATCGGCGGGCTGCAGGATCGGCGTCTGTTGCGCAGCCGGATCCGGCGGCCGGCACCGCGCCAGGCAGGCAAGGCGTTGACTAGGGCAACTCAATCCATTGGTGCTGTCATTGATGGTGCAGTCGGCTTCTGTTGCGCCTTCAGCCCTGCACTGCGCCCTGCATTGCGCGTAGTCCTCCTTCGTCAATCGCGATATCTCCGGCTCGAAGCGCGGGGTGGCGGAGATGGGGTCGACGCAACCGGCGAGTGACATCAGGAGGATGGCGGGGAGGGGCGATCGCATCACGAGCACCGTGCCAATTGATAGCCGCACGCGCGGGTTTCTCATGCGGTTGAGGCAGCACAAAGGTGAAACCGTGACTATTCTCATGCGAGCCCTTCTGCACAGTTTGCGCAGAAGGTGGTCACGGCGCTGGAGAGCAGAAGCTATGGGCTAGCGGTACGCACGTGAGCCGGCCGGAACCGCCGACCACGTGCGAGGTCAGGTCCACTCGCAGTCTCAAGCTGGATCGCGAGCACCGGCGGCCTCTCGGCATTGGGCGCGGCCGCCTGGCGGACCCGAAAGAAAAGCCCCCGCCGAAGCGGGGGCAGGTTTCCGACTGAAGACCATCGTCGGCTATGGCTGCTTGGGGGTCGCGGTGTCCGGCGTCGGGTTGGCTGCCGGTGGCGGCACCGGGCGCTGGGCCTGCTGACTGGTCGATGTGGGTGTGGTGTCGGTCGGGTGCGCCCCGGTGTAGAGCACGTAGCCGATCACCAGCGCGAGCACGAACACCAACCCGGCCGGGAGCAATCCGCCGGAACCGTAGTCGCGATCCCGGTAATCGCGCTCTCTGCGAAGGTCATCGGGGTCGCGTTGAAAAGTCATGCTTGCCTCATTGTGTTGAGAGGAGAGCCGCCCCCGAAGGGGCGGCTGCCAGGTGTGCTAGGGGAGTGTTAGCGGATCACGATCCAGCGGCCGCCATGCCAGTAGCCGTGGCCGCGGCCCGGTTCCCGCCAGCGATAGTGCTCGTGACGTTGCCAGCGCCAGTTGTCCGGATGGATGCTGAGCCGGAGCTCGGGGCCATAGTCCGGCCTGCCGCGCACACGCCAGCAGTCGCCGTCCTCGTTGCACACGACCGCTGCGGAGGCGGCGCCACCGCCCAGCGTGAGCGCGCCGGCGACGATCAGGCCCTTGCTGATGATATTCATGGTCATCTCCGTTCTGAGTCATCTCCGTTCTGAGCTGCGACGGTTCCCTGCAGGTTAGTTCTTGCAAACCATCGCAAGTTCCTTCTGCGCGGCGTCGCGCGTCACGTAGGCCTTGTTGCCCACGACGACCATCTTGGTATCGGTCGGGCGCTTCTCGACGATCTGGCACTTGTTGTCCGCGCCGCGGACGATGAAGAACTCGGCGGCAAATGCCGGGGCGGTTGCGCCGACCAGAAGGGCGGCACCAAGGGCGTACTTGATCATCTGTCGTCTCCTAAGAGCGTTGGACATGCCCGAAAAACGCGCTCCGATAACGGAGGTTCCTGTCATGCCCAAATCCGCCTCGAGCTGAATATCTGTTCATCGCAAGTAACCAAAAAGCGCGCTGCCCAAGCCTGTGGGAGACTGCTTGGAAGGGCGGCTGGGGGCTGGTTGCCAGCGAAGCTTGGCTGGCGGAGGCCGGCAACATGGCCCAGCGCCACCCCGAGGACGCTGCGGTACGTTCTTACCGACCAGTGCCGCGAATTCGCTAAGGATAGCGCCCGTCAAAAAAATGAAGGGCCGCCGAAAACCGAGGTTCCCGACGGCCCTGCTCTCAGAAGATCCCCGTTACCTGGGTGAAGTCTGCCCTGGATCGCGGCCCTCAGCGGGTTGATGCGTGTCGCCCGGGGCCGCCACGACCGGCGCCACTGCGCTCGCCAATAGCGACAGGGCAATGAATCCAGATGCAACGATCTTCATGATCATCTCCTTATTGTTTGCTGACGACCGTCTGCTCGACAGCCTGGATATGGAGCCTTCCGGTCGGATGTGAATGATTGCTCCCGTAGCTGTGAGCCGCAATTGAGGAAGGGTTGGCCGCAGCGCGGATTGTCACACGCGTGGAACTGGATGTGGCACCTACGACCCGCAAGCAGCGGCCACCACGACTGCGGCATAGACGCCAAGTTTCGTTGTCGCGTCGCCCTGGACTCCCTGGCTCGACAGCCGAGCAGCGCGGCGCGTTCGAGCCCACTTCACGGCTGCTGTCGCGACAATCAGCCCGGCAATGATCAGGAGAAACGCAACGGACAGCAACATGGCACAGCGCTCCCTAATGCGTTGGGGGGCTCTGTGGCACGTTTGAGCTTCAATCGCTGTTACGCAGGGCACAGGGGCGCATGCGACCGAGCCCGTGCCGTCGCACAGAAGCAAGCAGCGCATCCCGGGTCGACGAACTCTACGCCCGCACCACGCGCGCCGCGTAGCAACCGGGCGCGGCGAAATGAACGTGCAGATAGCTCGCTCCGGGTAGCTGGAAGAGTTTCGCGATCGCCCGCTCGAGGTCGCAACCCTCGGTTAGCTCAAAGCCCCTCATCATGCCATCCCCGTCGAAGGCACGCACTGCAAGCGTGCGGACGCGGAGTTGTTCCGGCACCTCATCGATCCGATCGTAAGTTTCGTCGCCCTCGCGCACGAAGATTGCGAAGCGCATGCGATAGGGCGAGTCGACGGGCAGATGCTCGTAGTTCACAAGAATCAACTCGTCGCCTGGCTTGGAGTCCGTCAGGCTGACCCGGCACGGGTAGCCTGGCTGTCGATCGTCGGCGACGCGCCGCACCGCCCCGCACGCCTTCAGTTCTGCGTCGGACATTCCGAACAGCCGTTCGAAGTGTGCAGCGGGAAGTCCCTGAATGCGAAAGCTCATGGTCCACCTCTCCGAGTGTTCGCCTAGGTGGAATATTGCGTGGACCGGCCGCAGCGGCGACCCGATACATGTTCCGAGAGCAGGCTCAATGGTTATCCGCTTTTGAACATGCGGGGCGGACTCAAGCCGCACGCTGTCGCTGGTCTCCGGGCCGTGTTCCTTCAGCGCTGGGCGCGATGACACATCCCCTCTGAGAGGAACACTCGCTCGCCGGCCGAGTTTGCGAGGAAAGAGGAAACCGCCTGTAGGAGTAAAACCCGATGCTCAAGCTCGCACTCACCGCCCTCGCCCTGGTGATCGCAACGCCGACAGTGGCCGCCGCAAAGACGAAGCGCTTGAAGCACAGCCACGGCTACGTCGCGACCCAAAGTCAGCAAAGCTGCGGCACGTTCATGTACCGGAAAAACGGAAAATGCGAGGACGCCCGCAACAAGACGAAAGAATGGAAAATTTTCTAAGGGCGCTCGGTACGAGAAAGAGGCGGGCCAAGACCCGCCTCTTTTCCGTATTGGCTAGCCGCCGCCACCGCCGACACTGGGTGTATCTAACCGCTTCTGCGCGGGGGTTGGGTAGTACCTGCCGGGCACCGTATTGGTGCCGGGCAGAACCGGCGCGTTCTGTTGGGGTGTGACTGCGGAGTCCCACGGAACGAACTCGGCCGGAGGGTCCGATGGAACGATTATGACCGTTTGTGCCGAGGCGGCGCCGGACAACAGTCCAACGAGCACGGCGGCGCTCACGATTCTCAACATGCACACGTCTCCTTGGTTCGGCCAGGGCCGCGGTAGTTCGACTGCAGCCCTAGCGCTTCACGGGTCCTGCGCTGCTTCTGGAGCTCAGGGGTAACCAGGGAAGGGGCCATGCCGTTCCACGCCTCTATGGGCTTGCTTCCTGGCTCGCCCGCGGGACGAACGTCTCCCTGTCTTCGATCTTTGGCACGACAAAACCGAAGTACACGATTGCCGCGATCAAGACGCCGATAGCGGCTAGTCTTCCGGCCATACCTCGCTCCATCAGATCCGGCGCTACGATGGCGAACGTAAGCATCTGCGGAGGGTTCCGACGGCAAAGGCTGGGGTGGCCGATCCAAGCCCTCCGCGCCGGCAAGGGCGCACGCGGTCGTGATATGGTGGAATTATATTGCGCTG
>DATFCC010000264.1:0-5224 GCA_035253505.1 Hyphomicrobiaceae bacterium | reverse complement strand
TCGTGACGTCGCGCCCACCGCCTTCGGCCTCGGCAAGCACGTAGGCACCTTTGGATGACCGGTTCTCGCCGGCTGCCTCAGTGCGCAGCAAAGGCACGGCCTGTCGCGTCAACGCCAGGACAGATGGCGTACGGCTTGCTGTCAGCGAAAGCTCCCAGCATTCGGCCGTCTCGACCGGGTCTGCCGGCCGGAACACATGGAGGTCCGGCATGGCGCGAAGGCTGGCGAGGTGCTCGACCGGCTGATGGGTCGGCCCATCTTCGCCAAGGCCGATGGAGTCGTGCGTCATCACGTAGATCACGCGCTGGCCCATCAATGCCGAGAGGCGGATGGATGGCCGGCAATAGTCGGTGAAGACGAGGAACGTGCCGCCGTAGGGCACGACGCCGCCGTGCAGCGCCAGGCCGTTCATGGCCGCAGCCATGGCGTGCTCGCGGACGCCGTAGTGGATGTAATTGCCGCCGTAGCCGCTCGGGCCGACGGTCGTGTGGTGCTTTGTGCGCGTGCCGTTGGAACCGGTGAGATCGGCTGATCCGCCGATCAGGCATGGAAGCACGGGCACCAGCTTCTCGAGGACCCTCTGGGAGGCAACGCGGGTGGCGATCTTGGGCGGCGCCGCGGCGAACTCGCCCTTGATCTCCGCGATGGCCGCAGCCAGCGCCTGCAGCGCGCCGGCATCGATCGGATCGCCGAGCATGGCGCGCTTGGCCGCATCGAGCTTGGCCGTGCGCTGCTCCCAGGCCTTGCGCACGCCGGCGGAGCGCGCGCCGGCGGCACGCCAGGAGGCGACGACGGGAGGCGGAACCTCGAACGGGGCATGCGCCCAGCCGAGCGCGTCGCGGGTGCCCTTGATCTCGTCGCCGCCGAGCGGCTCGCCGTGCGTGGAGGCCTTGCCCTGCTTGTTCGGCGCGCCATAGCCGATGATCGTCTTGCAGGCGATGAGCGTCGGCTTGTCGGAGCGGCGCGCCCACTCGATGGCTCCGGCAACCGCTTCCTCATCGTGGCCGTCCACGCGCTGGGTGGCCCACCCGGACGCCTGGAACCGCTTGACCTGGTCGTCGGAGACGGAGAGCGACGTGGGGCCGTCGATGGAGATGCTGTTGTCGTCGAACAGCACGATCAGCTTGTTGAGCTTGAGGTGGCCGGCGAGCGAGATCGCCTCCTGGCTGATGCCTTCCATGAGGCAGCCGTCGCCGGCGACGACGTAGGTGTAGTGATCGACGACCTGGTCGCCGAGCCGCGCATTGAGAAGGCGCTCGGCCAGCGCCATGCCCACCGCGTTGGCGAGCCCCTGCCCCAGCGGCCCCGTGGTGGTTTCGATGCCGGGCGCGTGCCCGTGCTCGGGGTGGCCCGCCGTCTTGGAGCCGAGCTGCCGGAAATTGGCGAGCTCCTCCATCGTCACGCCCGGATAGCCCGTGAGGTGGAGCAGCGCGTAGAGCAGCATCGAGCCGTGCCCGGCGGAGAGCACGAAGCGGTCTCGGTCCGCCCAGTCCGGGGCCGAGGCGTCGAACTTCAAGAAGCGGGTGAAGAGAACCGTGGCGACATCCGCCATGCCCATGGGCATGCCGGGGTGTCCGGACTTGGCTTTCTCCACCGCATCCATGGCGAGCGCCCTGATGGCATTCGCCATATCCCTGTGCGCAGCCGCACCGGTCTTGCTCGATCTCGCCACACCCTGTCCCATGGTCACCGCCCCCAACGCCGCAGCAGCCTCAAGCGTCCCACGGCCAGCATTTACCGGCCCCCCGGGGATGCGTCTACCACGCCGGCACGGCGGCCTGCGGTTTTCTGCGGGAGAATCGGCTGCGTGCAGTGGTGCGCGGCCAAGGACTGGGCCGGATGAGGATCCGCTCGAGGCGCGCCGCGACGGGCGCGCGCTCCCCCGTCCTTGAAGCGGTGATTGCAGGCTGAGGGTCAGTTGAGGCGCTGAGGAGGCGCTGCCAAGCCGCACGATCAACGGCGCGGCGCGCGCATATGCCGCCGCGCCGTCCCGGATGGGACGCCGTCGCCTTCCGGTCGGCGAGCCGCCTTCAGTTGTTCACACGCCCTTCGCGGGCATCGTCGGCGTGCGCCTGCATGACCTGCATGGTGTCGCTCGCCAGCGATTTGCTCAATTTGGCCATCTGCTCGAATTCGGATTGGTACTGCGCGCAAGCGTTCTGGAAGAATTCCGCGTAGACGCCGTACATGTCCTGCATCGTCTTGCACGCGGCAAGCTGCTGCGGCACGGCCATATCCTCTTTCAGGCGCCGATTGAGGAAATTCACCCAGTTCCGGTTCCAGGTGGCGATGCCGTCGTACATCTTGCCGTTCACCTGAGCCATCGCCTGCAGCGCCGGGCGGTTGAGCTCCATCAACGCATCGAAGCCGAATGGCAGCATCATCGGCGGCAGACCGGCATCGGCCCGGCCGTTCGTCGTCTTGTCAGGCATGCACTCGATCCTCCGCTGCTGGTCACTTGTAACATGCCCCCATGCGACTCTACGCCGCCGAAGCGCAAGTTCCAGCGCTTTCCAAATCACAATTGGCTGATCAGCCGTCTGCAAATAAGAAATCTGTGGATAAACCCCATTTTCGCCGGACCAGCGGGCTCGCATTCGCAACAGCGTTCACTTGACGGGCGCTCGCGAGGGCAGTGCGCGGGGCGGAACATGCTGCCGGACCAGCTCCCGCGCCACCTCGATCGTGCGCGCGATCTTTGCGGGCTCCCGTGATTCATCCGAGCCGGGCCTTGGCTCGCGACCGTCGACGTATTGACCGGTCAGGCTGCGTGCGTCGGCCTCGGTGACGAGCCACAGCAGATCGGAAGCGGATTGCTCGACGCTGCGGGCGCCCGGAAGTATGGGTGTCAAGGTGGGCATTATGTACTTCCAGCCGAGCTGCTGCAGCCAGTTGCGGTCGCGGCCGATCTCCGTGCCGGGGACCACGCTGGGATTGAAGGCGACGACGCCGATCTGCGGCAGCTCGCGCGCAAGATGACGCGCGTGCATCAGCCCCAGCAGCTTGGACGCGCAGTAGCGGGCCTCCCCGCGATCCACGACGTTGCTCACATGCTCCTGCGACCGCCGCGCGTCGGCCAGCACGGTGGGATCCTGCCAGGTCGCCCGCCCGATGCCCATAAGGCAGAAGGCATCGGGATCGTGGACCTCGCTCGACGTCATGACGATGCGCCCGCCCAGGCGCACGTGCGCCTTGAGCCGCTCGACGATCAGGAAATGCGCAAGGAAGTTGACCGCGAAGGCGAGCTCGAGGCCATCGTCGGAAGCGGCATCGCCTCTGATCGTCTGCAGTCCGGCATTGAGGGCAAGCGCATCGATAGGCAAGCCGCCGAGCCCGCCGACGACCTCAGCGCAGGCGCGATCCACTGAGCCGAGGTTGGCAAGGTCGGCTTCCACGAGAAGAAGGCGCGTGGAAGCGCACGGCAGGTCTCTCAAGGTCTGGCTGCGCTCCGAGGGACGGGCGAGCAGCAGCACGGTCCACTGCGGCTGCTCGCCAAGCAGGCGCTCCAGGGCGCGACGCCCGATGCCGCTGGTTCCGCCGGTCATCACGAGGATCTTGCGCTCGCCAGCGGGCGGCGGCGCGGACCCGTTCGGGTGGTGGGAAGTCTCACCGTTGCTCATGGATGAGAATGCTCCCGGCCATGGGCGAGCAGCGGCAGCGAGTTGCTGGTCTCCGGCCGGCGCCGAAGGAGGTGCTGCAGGAAGGGCATTGCGGGGACTGAGCCTCAGGCGTGCTGGGGAGTTGCGAGGAGGGCCTCGAGCTCGCCGCGTGTCGGCAGGCCGGCACGCGAGCCGAGGCGGGTGCATTTCAGGGCCGCCGCTGCGCTGGCGATACGGGCGCAGTCGCGCGTTGGCCGGCCCTCGGCGACGGCGAGGGCGAATGCACCGTGGAAGGCGTCTCCGGCGCCGGTCGTATCCGTGACGTCGACGGCGAAGGCGGGTACATGGCCCTCCGCGTCGCGCTCGCGCCAGAAGTAGCCGTTGCGTCCCTGCGTCACGCCGGCATGGCGCGGGCCCAGGGTAAGGACGTGGCTCAGCCGCTCGCTGTCAGTGTCGCCAGGCGCGAACTCGCGCAGCGCGGGTGTGCTGAAGATGGCATGCTCGGTCAGCTTGAGGATGCCGGGCAATGCCTCGCGCGCGCCGAGGTCGGCATCGAGAACGGTCGGCACCTTCTCCTTGCGCGCACGTGCGAAAACGGCTCGCACCCCCTCGAGCCAGCGCACGTCGCCCAATACGGCATCGGCTTCCCGCACGCGCTCCAGCGGCAGCCAGCTCGTGCCGGACGGCATGCCGGCGTCGCGCTGGCCGACGATGAGGCGCTCGCCCTTGCCGTCGACGACGATGGCCGACGTGGACGAGCGGGCACCCTCGAAGGCCTGCATGTAGCGCACGTCCACCCGGTCGGCCTTGAGCCCGGCGCGGATCGCGCTACCGGCGGTGTCATCGCCGACCCGGCTCCACAGCTCGGCCCTGCCGCCGAGCCGCGCGATGGCGGCGGCCGCATTGGCCGCCATGCCGCCGCCGGCCTCCACGTGCTCGAGCGCGCGCACCTTGGTCGGCTCCGGCGGGAACGCCTCGATCCGGTAAATGCGGTCGAGCGCGGCATGCCCTACGCAGATGATGCGCTTCGCCGATGGCATTACTCAGTCCGGCTACAACCTGCTGGCGTACTGCTCACGGCCCTGGCCGCGGCTACAACGATACTCTGGGCGAGCCTGCGCGCAAAGGGTGCGCGCGTTCAAGGCGTTGGCGGCGCATGCAACTCTTCGCCGGTGATCCAATCCGTGGCAGCGGACGTAGACTTTTGCGCGACGCTGTTACGTTCGGCTATGGTTCGGCTGTCACTTTGCAGAGGCCTACAGGGGCCTGGGCCGGGGTAGTCGGCGCGTCATGGCGGATCTGTTGCGGCGCGTCGCGGAGCAGGCGGACCCTGCGGCTTTCCGCGAGCTTTATCAGGCATATGGACCTCGCGTGAAGGCTTACATGATGCGCCTGGGCGCCGATCCGGCGACGGCGGAAGATCTGGCACAGGAAACCCTGCTCACGGTGTGGCGCCGGGCGGCCCTCTACACCGCCGAGAAGGGCAGCGCAGCGACCTGGATCTTCGCCATCGCCCGCAACCTGCGCATCGACCGGTTGCGCCGCGAGGTGCCCTGGCAGGAGCTGCCGGAGGAGCGTTTCGAGAGCGCGGCGGAGGATCCCGGCCCCGACGAGGCGCTGTTCGA
>DATFCC010000263.1:0-12554 GCA_035253505.1 Hyphomicrobiaceae bacterium | reverse complement strand
GTGGAGCGTCGGCGCGCGGAGTACGAGACTCTGATGCGGCATCCAGACCTGCCTCAGCGCATCTGGCGCCCGTCTCGCCGTCCCGACGGGCCGCCGATCGCGTGGCTTGATCTGCAGGGCTGAACCATGCTGGACAGGCTGAAACAGCTTACGCCGGCCGGCCAGCGGCCCCTCGGGCATGCGCTCGCGTTCCTGATCTCCGGCGGCACGGCCTTCGCGATCGACGCCCTGGCACTGAAGCTGCTCACCGCGTGGGTCGGCATGCATCCGATCGCTGCGCGTGTGCTGGCGATCGCGGTGGCCATGATCGCCGGCTGGCTCATGCACCGCACATTCACGTTCCGGACCGGGCTGGCGCCGACCGTCGCCGAGTTCCTGCGCTACATCGGCGTGGCGTGGTCTTCGGCGGCGGTGAACTACGCGGTGTTCGTTGCCATCCTGCTGACGCGCCCGTCCACCGAGCCGCTGATCGCCCTCGTCCTGTCCTCGGCCGTGGCGATGGTCTTCGCCTATCTCGGCATGCGCCTTGCCGCCTTTCGCCGGGCCGGCGATCAGGATTGAGGCCTGCCGAGGGCGCTGAGCAGCGCGCTGCGCAGGTTCGGCAGCGAGAAGGGCTCGAAGCGAAAGACGACCCGGTGATGCCCCGCCGGCACCTCGACGCCGCGGAACAGCACGTTGGTCGGCAGGATGCGGGCGGGTACGCCGTCGACCTCCGCCACCCATCCTGGATAGTAGGCTTCATGGACGACGAGGATCCCCGGCTGCTTGTTGTCGACCTCGACCTCCATGCGGTCGGGACGCCAGGAAACGATGCTGGCGCGACCATCGTCCGTCATGGCTGGCGACGGTGCATCGACGATGGAGGCCGGTGATACGATCTCGCCGGGCGGTGCGGGCGGATCGGCAAGCGGGCTGATGCGAAGCTGTCCGCTCCGGGTCTGCGCGTCCGCATTGGCCACCGACACGCGCTTGACGAACCGCACGCGCGACTCTGCCTTCCGCCGCAGCCGGTAGATCCAGATTTTCGGGCCGGCGAGGAGCACGTCGGACTGAGGCCGGCGGCGGAGCTGCGGCACCTCGTCGATGGGGCGCCCGAGCACGACGTATTCCAATCCGAGCTCGCGCGCCAGCGGGCAATCGTACCCATCGAAGGAAGGCGGGAACCGCCTCTGGTTGACGATGTAGGTGGTCTCACCGGGTGAGACGAGACGGTCGTAGGAGCCGATGCGCAGCGGGTTGTAGCCGTTGGTCGCCTCGAGACCGCGCGCCATCGCCAGGTTCTGCCACGAGCCGCTGACGCCGACGACCTCGATGCGAGGCCGTTCGCCCTGCCTGTGACGACTGGCCAGCTCGCGTTCCAGCAGGGAGACGGCCTGCGCGTCCGCTCCCGACGGCTGCTGCAGCACCGAGTAATAGCCCGGGGCCTCGGCATTGAGGCTCGATGCCGCGTTGAACCAGATCAATTCGCCGGTTCCCATCGCCGCTATACACGCGGCCGCGACGGTTCGCATGCGAGCGCTGCGGGTCTGGGCAAGCAGCACGACGGCTGCCAGTGCGGGCGGCACCGTCTTCGCTACCTCCCACAGCGCTGCCCAGCCGTGCTGTGTCCTGGCGGAGAAAAGAACAGCCCAGCCGATGACAGCAAGCGCGCCCACACCGACCCCAGCCAGGCGCCACCACGCGATGCGGGGCGTCCCTTCGCGCACGAAGCGGGCCAGCAACTCGCCTGCCACCAGGGAGAGCGCGGCGACCACCACGAACGTGCCGTCGATCGGGCGGCGAAACAGGTCGATGCCGGGGACGTAGGCGAACGCCAGCGCGTAGAGGGGGGTGTAGCGGCCGAGCGCATAAAGGAGAGCGATCAGCAGAACCAGAGCCATTGGCCGCACGCTGCGCCGCGCCATCCAGCCGCCGGCAATCCCGAACCACAGCACCAGCACCATGGTGGCAGAGCCGACGAACATGTAGTTGAAGGAGCGGTCGGTGGCGCCGACCTCGGGCAAGGTATCGAAATTGGGTCCCCAGTAGACCTGGGTGCTCTCGAGCGAGCCGAGCACGTTGGGTATGGCCAGGGAGGCCAGGTTGGCGGGATAGAGGGAGGCCTCCAGGGCCTCGTGCAGCATGATCTCCGGGCGATTGGAGAGGGCGGCGAACTGCAGCGTGAGCAGCAGAGGGACCGCAGCCAGGCAGGCCGCAACCGTCACCATGATCGCCAGCACCGCTGACCGCTGTCGCAAATAGCTTCGCCTGTCGGCGGACCCGAGAACCTCCGCAGCAAACGCCGCGCACAGCACGAAGCACAGCAACAGCGCCTCATGGTTGCGACCGAGGATGAGCATCGCCGCCACGAAGCCGAAGGCGACGGCGCCCGCCTTCGAGCGCTTCTGCAGCGCAACCTGCATGAGCAGCAGCGCCACCGGGAACATGCCGTAGCTCAGGATCATCCCGGTGTGCTGCAGCCGTCCCGATGCCGGGCCACCGAACATGAAGATTGCCGCGGCCAGGACGGAAGCCGCGGTCGGCCAACCTGCGCGCCAGCCGATGAGGCCGACCGCCAGGCCGCCGGCCCCCAGGTGGGCGTAGACAATGAGATCGAAGGCGCGGATCGAGGGTGCTGCATCGAACAGCGCCCACAGCAGGAACGGCGGGGCGAAGATCAGGGATTGAGGGTCGGCCACGCTCGGGTGCCCGCCATAGTGATACGGGTTCCAATACGGCGCCTGTCCGGCATGAATGCAGGATGCGAGGAAACGGAAGAATGCATAGAACTGATTCTTTGCATCCCAGGGCACGACCGTGTCGGTCACGATCCATCGGCTGGCGGCGAGCAGCCAGATGGCGGCGATGGCAAGGAGCAGGAGCGCCAGGCCCCGATCCGGCGCGCGGGCATGCCTGCCTGCGAACCTGCCAGCCATGATCGGGACCCTGCCCAGCAAACGCACCCCCTCCCCGGCCGAAAGTGCCGTGCTTTCCGCCGTCTTTCTGTCCATGCGATGGTAGGCGCAAGGGCTCGTTCGCTCAAGGCAGAGTTCCAGGTTTGGCCGCGGGCCGCTGCGGAATTGCGGGTATTCCTCAACGGGCTGGGACGGGCGGCAGCCGTCGGCGATCGGCGAAGTGATTTGCCAGGCTGCTTCGCCGGCCGGTAGGCTCCAGAGCGCTGGCGTTCGCGCCCGCGGGCGCCCGTCCTCCGGTCCGGTGCGGCGTATGCAGGGAGGAAGTGATGGCTGAGAGCGTCTACAAGATCATCGAGATCGTCGGCACGAGTCCCACATCCTGGGAGAAGGCGGCTGCCGCTGCCGTCGAGCGCGCCTCGCTGACGCTGCGGGACCTTCGCATTGCCGAGGTGTGCGAGCAGGACGTGACGATCACCGACGGCAAGGTGGAGGCGTATCGCGTGCGCCTCAAGGTGTCGTTCAAGTTCGAGGACTGAGGACCGTCAGATCACCTCGTCGGTCTTGTCGTCGGTCTCGCCGTAGCGCCGCATGATAGGCGGCTTCGTGCCCGCGTAGAGCTTGTCGATGCCCGGTGCGACCTTGGCGTTCTCGCGCTCGAAGAGCGAATTGCCCGCCGCATCGCCATCGACGAGGAACGGGCCGAAGTTCTCCACCTCCAGCACCCAGATCGCCTGGGCGAGGCCGAGCTCCTGCACCCAGTGCGTTGCCGCCACGCGCTTGATGCCGCGACCCAGCAGCGCGCCGGTGCCGTATCCCACGGTGGTCAGGTACACAGCGTTGTTGGGCACGAAGTGGCGCTTGTAGATGTCGCTCGTCATGCCGCCCTTGCCGAGAATGATGTTGCAGCGGGAGAGCTTGAACCAGCCGTCCAGCCACTTGGCGAAACGGAACGACGCGGTGGCGGTGACGGCGCCGACGGTGGCGGTGCCGTCAGGGTGGAGGGTGGCGGCTGGCGAGCAGTGGAAGTTGGCAAAGCCCAGCTCCTCCGGTGCAGCCGGCAGGCCCGCACCGTCTTCCACGGCCCGCTTGTAGACGCCCTCGCGCGCAGTGTACACGCGCCCCGTCAGATAGACGACCGTGCCGATCTCGAGGCCCCTCAGGTCCTCCGTCGATGCCGGAAGCCGGAGATGGGCGGTCTTGAGCGCGGATGACGTCGACATGGCTTTCTCTCGCGGGCGCACCGCCGTAACGCTATTGGCCGAAGACGAAGGAGTGCACTTGCTGCATCACGGGCTCGTCACCGGCGCGGGACGCATGCTCCCGCAATGAGGTCATGCCGGCGTCGAACTCGACCTGAGGAAGGCGAATGATAAATGAATCGGCGCGCAGCGCGATCTTGTCGCTGAACTCCCTCCAGCCTGTGGCCGCCTGGATCTCGACGACCTCATCGGCCAGAAGGCGCAGACCGGCGCTTGCGAATGTCGCCACGATCTCGTCGCGCGAGGGCAGTTGCGAGTCGACGATCGCCTGGAAGCCGGGAAAGAAGCGGACGTGCGGATAGATGGAATCGCGGGTCGTGTTGCGGATGAAGACGCGGCCCCCATCACGCAGCACGCGCCGGCACTCGCGCGCGGCGGCCGCGCGGTCGTCCAGGTGGTGCAGCATCATCGACATGAAGACGAGATCGACGGAGCCGTTGGGGAGCGGCAGGCACTCGGCGGGCGCCTGCCTGAATTCCACACGGCCGGCGGTGGGCTTTTTGCGAGCGCTCGCCAGCATGCTCTCGGACGGATCCAGGCCGATCACGTGCGCGGGGAAACGCTCGGCCAGCGGCTGCGTGAACCGGCCCGTGCCGCAACCCACGTCGATGATCAGCTCCATCCGGCGCGGCGCGTGCGCAGCCACCAGGTCGAGCCAGCGCGTCAGCGCTTCGGCGGGAAGGCTGCGCGCTGCGTCGTAGGTCGCGGCAATCGAGGTCTTGTCATAGTCCATGAATTTTCTTCCCCCTCCCCATGCTCGTGGGAGAGGGAAATTCTCATATCAGTTGAACACGATCACGCCCCGCGCCACGGCGCCCGACGTGAGCAGCCGGAAGCCCTCGTTGATCTCGTCGAACTTGTAGGTGCGGCTGATCAGGCTGTCGAGGTTGATGCGCTTGTCCATGTCGAGATCGGCGAGCACGCCGAAGTCCACTGGCGGCCGGATCGAGCCGTAGTAGGTGCCGGTGATCTTCTTCTCCTGGAACACCACCTGGAATGGGTTGATCTGCGCTCGGTCGGTGAAGGCCGGCATGCCGACCATGACCGCGTGCCCGCCCGGGGCGATGGCATCGACGCATACCTCCATGGTCTTGGCGCCGCCGATGGCATCGAAGGCGTAGTCGACGCCGAGGCCGCCGGTCAGGTCCTTCACCGCCTTCACCGTGTCGTCCTTCTTGGCGTTGATGGTGTGGGTGGCGCCGAACTCGCGCGCGTAGCCCAGCTTGTTGTCGAGCAGGTCGCAGGCGATGATCTTCTGGGCGCCGGCGAGCTTGGCGCCCTGCACGACGTTGAGGCCGACGCCGCCGCATCCCACCACCAGCACCGTCGAGCCCGACTCCACCTTGGCGTGACGGATGGCGGCGCCCACTCCCGTCGCCACGCTGCAGCCGATGATGGCGGCATGCGTCCACGGCAGGTCCTTGCGCACGGCCACGACCTGCTCGGCGGGGCACACCACGTACTCGGAGAAGGTGCCGATGCGGGCCATCTGGTTGACGGGCTCGCCGTTGAGCTTCACGCGCGTGGTGTTGTCGTGCATGCGCCAGCGCTGGCTGTCGTCATGACCGTTGCAGATCACCGAGCGGCCCGAGGCGCAGTAGCGGCAATGCCCGCAGTTGGGGCGGAACGAGAAGATGATGTGATCGCCCTTCTTCACGTTGTTGACACCCGGGCCGAGCTCGACCACCACGCCTGCCGCCTCGTGCCCAAGCACCATCGGCAGCGGCAGCGGCCAGTCGCCGTTCATGATGTGGTAGTCCGACAGGCACACGCCCGCAGCCTTCACCTGGACGCGCACCTCGCCGGCCTTGGGCCCCTCCTGCTCCAGGTCCAGGATCTGCAGCGGCTTGTTGACTTCGGTGAGGACGGCGGCACGCATGGGTGTTTCTCCTCTGGCCTGCGACGGAAGCTGACGTTCGCCACCACATTCGCCCATAACGGCAGGAGAGCACAACTGGTGGTCGCTCAAGCTGGCTCATTCGAATGCCCGGGCCGAGGGCTCGCCGCAAGCTCTGGAAAGAATTGCGACCGCATGCGCTCCGCATAGGCAACGATGCGAGGCTGCGACCGCAAGAAGTCCCGTACGGGCGATTCGATCGGGGTCTGGGCCGTTGTAGCGAGGGCTCCGAAGACGATCGCATCGATACCGGTCGGCTCGTCACCGAAGAAGTACGGCCCATTGGACATCACCTCCAGCACCGCACGCCAGTCCCGCACGCCAGCCTCCATGATCGCCTCGTCTGAGTGCCGCAAGATGCCCTGGGTCCATAGCAACTTCCTCATCTGCCGGCGCACCATGCCGGCGACCAGCGGGCGGGCCATCGACGGCACCGAATCGAAGGCTGCGCGCGTGTGGCGCCAGCCCGCTTCGCGAATGAAATGGGTGTAGAGGGTGACGAACGCGCAGTGTTCCTCGAGTGTGCGCTGCACCAGCAACGCAATGGCACGCTGCCTGGCATCAAGGTGGGCGTCGGGATCGACGCCGCGGGTTCTCGAGAGATGCTCCACGATCAGGGAGGAATCGGCGACGTACACGCCGGCGTCCTCGATGAACGGCAGCTTGCCCTTCGGTGCCTTGCGCGGATTGGAGTCGACGACCTGGTAGGGAATGTGCGCAATGCGCAGCCATGTCTCCAGCTTGCAGCAGAACGGGCTCACATTCGGAATGCCGAACATGCGCGGAAACTGGAAGAGCCTCACGGGTTGATGCGCAGCCGTTGCCATGCGATCGATCCTTCCACAAGAAGCGCGAGCCTCGCAGACAGGCGGACCCAAGGGCAGGTCGAGGCTAGCGCAGGGTGCACCACGTGTCTGGCCAACGCCTGGCGTGGCCGCAGCGATCCCCATGAGACAGAAGGGGCCACTCCTGAGAAGGATGGCCGGCGCGGACGTTCTTTCGTCGCGCTATGGCCGCATGGGGAAGGTGCGCGGGCCAGGCGTGCGCAGCGGCTCGGCCAGGTTGGCGAACTCGCACAGCAGCTTGCGCGTGTCGCGCGGGTCGATGATTTCCTCCACCCAGAAGGTCTCCGCCGTGCGGAACGGCGAGCGCAGCTTGTTGAGCCGGTCCTCGATCTCGGCCAGCTTGGCCTTGGGGTCGGGCGCGGCATCGATTTCCGCCCGGTAGGCCGCCTCGATGCCACCTTCCAGCGGCAGCGAGCCCCACCACCCCGACAGCCACGCGTAGCGCATGACGAGGCGGCCGGCGGGCGCGTGCGCCGCGCCTGCCACGCCGAACGAGTTGCGCACGATGATCGTGCACCATGGCGTGCTCGACTGGTTGATGGCAGCCATGGCGCGCACGCCGTAGCGGATAGTGGCGGCCTTCTCCGCCTCCAGGCCGATCAGGAAGCCCGGACAGTCACACAGGTAGACCACGGGCAGGTGGAAGGTCTCGGCCAGGTCGACGAAGCGAACCACCTTGGCGCAGGCGTCCGCCGTCCACGCGCCGCCATAGTGGTAGGGGTCGCTGCCCATGACGGCGACCGGGAGGCCGTCGAGGCGCGCGAGCCCGGTGATCATCGAGCGGCCGAACATTTGCCCCATCTCGAAGAAGGAGCCCTTGTCGACCACCGCGTCGATGATCTGGCGCATGCGATAGACCTTGCGCCGGTCGCGCGGGATCACGGAGAACAGCTTCTCCTCGCGGCGATCGGGGGGATCGGAGCGCTCGCCGCGCGCCGGCACGCTGTAGACCGAGGACGGCATGTAGGACAGGAAACGGCGCGCGCACTGGAACGCTTCCTCCTCCGTCTCCACCGCGTGATCGACGGCTCCGGCCTTGCATTGCACCTCCCAGCCGCCGAGCTCCTGCTTGCTGAGCGGCTGGCCGATGCGCGCCACGACCGGCGGCCCCGCCACGAACATAGCGGAGGTTTCCTTGGTCATGATCGAGTAGTGGCTGGCTGCCAGCCGCGCGGCGCCGAGGCCTGCCACGGAGCCGAGGCCGAGCGCCACCACCGGCACATTGCCGAGCGTGGTGGCCAGATACTGGTGGCCCATGCTCGAGTAGCCGAGCTGGCCGGGCAGGTTGGCGCGGCCCGTCGTCTCGATGGTCTTGACGGAGCCGCCGCCGCCCGAGCCCTCGATGATCCGGATGATGGGCAGGCGCAGCTCATTGGCCATGCGCTCGGCCAGGATCGGCTTCATGTGGATGGTGGCGTCGGCGGAGCCGCCGCGGACCGTGAAGTCGTCGCCCAGCACGATCACCGGCCGGCCGTCGACGGTGGCGCGGCCCATCACGCAGTTCGACGGCGTCAGTTTGGTCAGCTTGTTGTCGGCGTCGTACTCGGCCTTGCCGGCAATGGCGCCGACCTCGTGAAAGCTGCCCTTGTCGATCAGCAGGTCGATGCGCTCGCGCACCGTCAGCCGGCCGCCATCGTGCTGGCGCTTGACCTTGTCCGGCCCGCCCATCTCGCGCGCCATGCGCTCGCGCGCTCTGAGCTCGTCCAGTTCGGGCTGCCAGGTCATGCGTCGTCCTCGGAATTGCGTGCCAGCGCACCAACATGTGTCATACCGCGTCCAGCTGATCAATTCGTAGGTTGGGTCGAGCGTCAGCGATGACCCAACACAACAACGCTCACGGAGTAGCGAGGCGCGTTGGGTCCGCGCTTCGCTCGACTCAACCTACGAGGAAGCGATCATGCGGGGTTCGTACTCACTCGGCGGCCGACGCCGGGCGCAGGGCGGCCTCCACGGACGGAGACAGATAGGCGCCCTGCCGCAACAGCTCGAGCTGGATGGCGCTTGCCGGCACCTCACGCGGCGGCTTGTCGGTGTTGGCCGCCAGCGCTGCCGCGATGCCGGCTGCCTGCCCCGTGAGCCAGCACTGCGGAATCTCGCGCAGGAAGGTGTGGGAGCTCGCATCGCAGGCGACGTGGCGCCCGGCGCCCAGGATGTTATCGAGCTCGGCGGGCACCAGCGCGCCGTAGGGCACGGAGATGTTGGGGAACTTCGGCGATAGCGAGGTCGAGACGCCGATCTCGTCATCCCACACGTGACCCGTATCCCACTGCTGGCGGGTCACCTTGCCGAGGCCATTGAGCCGCCGGCTGTGACGTACGCCGATCTGAGGGCCGCCGAGCATGAGAAAGGCGTTGGCAAAGCCGGGTGCGGCGGCACGATACATTTCCAGGTGGCCGACGGCGAGCTGGCGCGAGCGCAGCTCCACGCTTGTTAGGTCCTCCACGTCGACGGCGCTGTAACCGGCGAGACGCGGACCCATGAACAGAGCGACGTCGTTGCGCCAGGAGACGAACGGCTTCTCGAAGAACTTGAGCTTCTGGCGGCCCTTCGCCATGAATTCGGAGAAGCGATCCGGCTGCTGTCGGCGAAACGCCAGCCACGTCTCCATGTCGATGCCGCCTAGGAGGAAGGCGGTATTCATGCAGTGGTGGATGTCGCCCTCGTCGATATCCGACTCGAAGGAGGCATGCGTGCGCGCGATGAGATCCGCGTCGCCCGTGGTATCGATCACCACCTTGGCATAGATCGCGTGACGGCCCTCCTTGCTTTCGAAGATCGCCCCTTGCACCCGGCTGCCTTCGAGGATCGGGGCCACCGCCCAGGCGTGGAGCAGCAGGCGCACCTTGGCCTCGGCCACCATCTGCATGGACAGCGTCTTGAGCGCCTCGGGATCGATGGTGGGCGACCACGTGACGATGCCATGGTAGGCGGCCGTGCGTTGCGCCCAGTAGGCCGCGGTCGCCGCATCCCTTGAGCCCCAGTCGGCGCGCTTGGGACCCTGGATGGCGTCGTGGGGCAGGCGCTCCATCAGCTCGTTGGCGATGCCACGGATCACGTGCCGGCCGGACCAGTCCGTCATCCGGTCGATCCAGATGACGAGGCCACCGGTCGAAAGGCCGCCGAGGTGATTGTAGCGCTCCACGAGCAGCACGTCGGCGCCGAGACGCCCGGCCGCGATCGCTGCCGCCGTTCCGGCGGGGCCTCCGCCCACCACCAGCACGTCGGTCTCGGCGAAGACCGGGATTTCGCGCGCCGGCTCGAGATGCGTACGCGCTGGACGTTCGCGGCGTCTGCCTCTGGCGTCGCCGCCGAACATCTCGAGGCCCTGCTCGGCCCCAATGGTGTCGCTCAGGTTGCCGCCGGCGCGCGGGCCATCCTTGAAGATCTCGGACGTGAAGAAGAGACGCTTGCCGCTCTCGCTTTTATCGTCCGCCATGCGTGCTTCCTCTGAATTCGACCCGCCGGGGCTTGGAGCGGGCGGCGAAGCATACGGCAGGTCGGCTTTCCCATGCTACCCGCCGATGCCTTGACCCGGGGAACGAAGCATACGACCTTCCGCGCCATGACCACCTTGCAACCGCCGCGCGCCGACACGACCGAGGCATTTCTGGCTCAGGCCGGGCCGGAGCTAGCGGCGCTGTGCACCGAGTGTGGCGCCTGCTTCAGGGCCTGCCCCATCACCGCGCAGGTCGGGCTCGAGGGCGCGGACCCGGCCGCGGTCACTGCCGGCCTGCGCCGGCTCGCACGGGGCGAAACCGGTGCCGCGGAAACGGCTGCCTGGGTGAAGGCCTGCACGCGCAGCGGCCTGTGCGTAGCGGCGTGTCCCCAGAAGGATGCCGGCCTCAACGCCATGCTGCTCGTGCGCATCGCCAAGCAGCGTGCCATCAACGAGACGCGGCAAATCCAGGTCAAGCCGGACCAGATGCTCTTCCCGCGCGTCAAGATTTTCGCGCGGCTGCAGCTCAGCGACGAGGAGCTTGCGAAATGGCTGTAAACCCTGACCGCATCACGTTCTGGTTCGGATGCAACATGCTGCGGCACGCCGAGATGATCCGGCTGTCGATCATGCTGCTGGAACGCGTGGGCTACGACGTCAATACGGTCGGCGGACCCGCCTATTGCTGCGGCACCGCGCATGACCATCAGCCGCACGCCGCCAGCAACATGGCGGCGCGAACCGTCGGCCGTTTCAATGATGCCGCCGAGACGGACGGGCGCGGCACCGTCGTGACGTGGTGCCCGTCGTGTCACATCCACATGTCCGACATCATGTCGCCGGGCAACGCCACGGCGTTCGAGATCGCGCACATCACCGAGCTGCTCGCCGACCGGGCGGACCGCTTGGCGCCCTTGCTGTCCGTTGCCGTCAACCGGCGTGTGCTGTTGCACCGGCACTTGGGGTTTGCGACGCACGTCCCGGTCAATGATCGCGTGACCGGTCTCCTTTCGCGCATTCCAGGCTTGCAGCTCGTGCAGGGCCCGCCACAGCCCGGGCATATGTGCAGCGCGCTGGCGACGGTGCCGGGCGGATTGGCCAAGGCGCTCGATGAGACCTGGTCCACCGCCACCCGGGAGAACTGCGACACGCTGTGTACGATCTTCCATTCGTGCCATCGGGATGTGGCGGCGCTCGAGGGCCGGGATGGTGTCCGGGTGCGCAACTGGGTGCATCTCGTCGCCGAGGCGATGGGGCTCGAAGCCAGCGACGCATATCTCGGTTGGCGCACGGGCGCAGCTCCCGACGTCGCCGCTATCGAAAGGGCGGACGAGTCGCGTTATAAGTCGCTCATCGAACCCGAGCTCCGCAGGCCTCCTCCGCTGTAGGCCGCTTCCGGCCCAATCTGGCGTTCGCGCGCAAGCCGCGCATCGGACCGGTCTGCGCAAAGTGGCGCGGCTGCACCAGCGGCGTGCCGGTGGCCAAGTTCAACAGGGCGCATCATGCAGAAGTCCATTCGCAATGAGGTTCCGGCCGGCACCCATCCGGCCTCGCAGGCCGCCTTCTCCATCGTCCTGACGCTCAGCTTCGCGCACCTGCTCAACGACCTCATGCAGTCGCTGTTGCCGGCCATCTATCCCATCATCAAGGACTCCTACGGGCTCGACTTCGGCCAGATCGGGCTATTGACCCTCGCCTTTCAGCTCACCGCCTCCATGCTGCAGCCGGTCGTGGGCTACTACACCGATCGCCGTCCCCAGCCGTTCTCCCTGGTGACCGGCATGGCCTGCACGTTTGTCGGCCTGATCGTGCTGGCGCACGCGGGCAACTATCCCATGCTGTTGATCGGCGCCGCGCTGATCGGCACGGGCTCCTCGATCTTCCATCCCGAGTCGACGCGCATGGCGCGGATGGCGTCGGGCGGCCGCCACGGCTTTGCCCAGTCTCTGTTCCAGGTCGGCGGGCAGGCCGGGCAGGCCCTGGGGCCGCTGCTCGCCGCATTCATCGTCGTGCCGCGTGGCCAGTCGAGCATCTCCTGGTTCTCGCTGGTGGCGCTGCTCGCCATGGTCCTGCTGCTGCAGGTGGGCCTGTGGTATCGCCGCCAGAACCCGGCGCCCGTCAAGCCGCGCATGGCCGGCGGAGCGGCGGCGCATGCGCCCGGCGCCAACATCGCCGTGGCCCTCGTCATTCTCGTGCTGCTGATGTTCTCCAAGAGCGCCTACA
>DATFCC010000262.1:0-5957 GCA_035253505.1 Hyphomicrobiaceae bacterium | reverse complement strand
CGGCGTACCGCTGTTCAGGTTGCTCGGCACGGAGCGCTCCGCCATCGGCGCCTATGCCTCTAGTCAGATTCTCGATACCCGCGAAGCCTACGCCGGCGAAGCGGCCGCCTTCAAGTCGCACGGGTGGAAAGCCTACAAGATCCATCCTCCACAGAACCCCGCAGAGGACATCAGGGTGTGCGAAGCCGTCCGCCGTGCCGTTGGCGACGACTTCACCTTGATGCTCGATTCCACCTGGAGTTACCGCTTCCACGACGCAGTACGCGTCGGCCGCGCCATCGAGCGGCTGGGCTTTCTTTGGTATGAGGACCCGCTCAACGAGGAGGACATCTACTCCTACGTCAAGCTCCGCCAGAAGCTCGACATCCCCATCCTGGCCACCGAGTACCCGGCCGGCGACATCGGCACCCTGGCGGTATGGCTGACTGAGAGGGCCACCGACTATTTGCGCGGCGACATCCCGGTCAAAGGCGGCCTCACCACCATGCTCAAGGCGGCGCACCTCGCCGAAGCCTTCCACACCACCTACGAGGTGCACCACGGCGGCAACTCGGCCAACAACATGGCGCAACTGCATTTCGCCTGCGCCATTCCCAACACGACCTACTTCGAGGTGCTGCTGCCGCACGGCGCCCATAAATACGGCCTCACCAACGACATCCAGATCGGCAAGGATGGCTTGGCCCACTGTCCGCAGGTGCCGGGCATCGGCGCCCAGTTCGATCTCGACCTGATCAAGCGCAAGAAGATCGCCGAGCTGAGCTGACCTCGATCCCCCCGCGGCGCCGTTCAGCATCCGTAAACGCGTCGCCGTTTATGAGAGACGGGGCGCATCGGCCGCTCGGGGATTCCACAGATGCCATTCGCTGGAGCGACGGCCGCAGATGCCCCGCGCGGCGGACGCGCCGACCTGACCGAACAGCTCATCTGGATCGGTTTCAGCCTGACATCCGCCTACGCGGCGATCCTCTTCGCCGCCTGGCTGCAGGGCTTGTGGCTTTGGGACCCGCAGGGCCGGCCCCTGGTCGTGGATTTCCTCAACGTGTACGCCGCGGGCGCCATGGTCCTCGACGGCCACGCCGCGGGCGCCTACGACTGGAGCCTGCACAAGCAGGCCGAGGTGGCGGCCCTCGGACGTCCCTTCGATGGCTATCTCGGCTGGCATTATCCGCCCACATTCCTGTTTGTCGCGTTCCCGCTTGCGCTGCTGCCGCTTATCCCCGCGACGCTGGTGTGGACCGCCCTCACGCTTTCCGCATATGCGTGGACCATCCGCAGCATCATGGGTTCGCGCGCAGCGGCGCTGCTGGCCCTGGCCTTCCCGGCAGTGGTCTGGAACGCCTATGCGGGACAGAACGGCTTTCTCACCGCGGCCCTCATCGGCGGCTCCCTGGCCCTGCTCGACCGGCGGCCGCTCGCTGCGGGCGCCCTTCTCGGCCTGCTCACCTACAAGCCGCAATTCGGCCTGCTGTTTCCGTTGGCGCTGGCGTGCGGCGGGCACTGGCGCGCCATCGCGGCCGCAGCGGCGACATCCATAGCGCTGGCAGGGGCCTCATGCGCCGCCTTCGGCGCGGAGAGCTGGCACGCGTTCGTCGCCTGGATGCCGGCCATGACCGATGCCGTGTTCGGGCAGGGTCGGGTCGGGTTCAACAAGCTGCAGACGCTGCTCGGCCTGGTGCGCTGGTCCGGCGGCAGCATGACCCTCGCCTGGGCGCTGCAGGGCATACTGATGCTCGCTTGCGCGGGCATCGTCGCCTGGATATGGCGCCGGCCCGCCCGGTTCGACGTCAAGGCGGCAATCCTGTCGACGTTGGCACTCCTCGCGACGCCCTATCTCTTCGTCTACGACCTCGTCGCGCTCGCCGTTCCGATGGCCTTCGTTCTCCGCATGGGTTTGCGCGACGGATTCTTGCCCTACGAGCTCGCCGGGCTATCCATCGCAGCGCTGCTCGTACTGGCATTCCCCATCACCGGCGTGCCGACCGGGCTGCTGGCGGTCGCCATCGTGGCGGTCGTCGCCTGGCGCCGGCTGGACGCTGCAGACCCTCGGGGGATCTGATCAGCGGGGCGTCTTCGCTGCCTCGGGCGGTGTCAGGTTCAGAAACGGCAGCGGACTGCTCGCATACATGTTGGTGGGCAGGTTGCCAGACCAGCGCTTGGCAAACTCGAGCTGGATCAGCGCATCGTTGGCTCGGATCGCCATGCCCTGCGCCTCCAGGGCCTTTGCCTCGGCGAGGCCAACCAGCTCCTTGCCCTTGGCCTGCGCTGTGGCCAGCAGCAATTCTCCGTCGGCCTTGCCGCGCGCCTGCTCGCGCACCGCATTGGCCTCGCCCTCGGCCTGAATCTTGAGGCGCTGAGCGTTGACCTCGGCCTGGCGCCGCTCCTGCTCGGATTGCTCGACCTTGGCCTTGGCGATGGCAGCGGCATCCACCGCCCTGCGGTATTGATCTGTGTAGCGGATGTCGTTGATCTGGAAGTCGACCACGGTCACGCCGAACAGCTCCAGTGCCTCCGCATGCAGGCTCTTCTGGACGGCCAGCGCCACATCGCCGCGATGGGCTGCGACCTGCGTGATGTTGATCTTGCCCATCTCGCGCTTGAAGCGGTCGATCATGAACGACTCGAGGTTGGCGCGGTAATCCCTGTTGGTCGTGTAGACGCGCCGCACGTCGTTTTCGGCGATGCGGTAGTTGAGCGTCACCAGTGCGTCGAGCTCCTGGTTGTCGACGGTGTAGGTATTCAGATGATCCTTGGTCATGCGCTGGATGCCGATCGGGAACGCCTCCAGCCCGTTGACGAAGGGAATGCGGAAGTGGAGGCCGGGGCCGGCAACCGAGCTGAACTGCCCGAACCGTGTCACCACCATGCGCTCGTACTCGCCGACCGTGAAGAAGGGCGACACGAGATAGATGCCGAGAGCGGCGGCGATCACGGCGAGCAGCGAGGCTATGCCGAACAGTCCGCTCGGCATTCTGGTGCCGGTGGACGATGGTGGAATGGCGGTGTGCGCCATGGGGGACGCTCCTGACAGTCAGCGTGCAACCACTACCAGCCCGCGGGCGGGCACCGGTCATCATCTGCCATTGCGGTAAATTGTCCACGGGTGCTGCGAGCCTTGGCGGGGCGGCGCCATCAATCCGAATCACACCCCGGTGACATCCGCTTCACGGCAGGTCGCCGATACCCACATGCGCGGCATGCCGGGGATCACCTGCGGCCCCCCGTATTCCGCCCAGCGGAGGATCAAAATCATGCAACAGTTGCGTACGGCCGTTGCCGGCCTCATCGCCGTGGCGCTCGCCGCGACGGCTTCGGTGGCCGGCAATGTCGACAATTCGGCCTGGCGAGAGCGTCAGGTGGCAAGCGCGGCGAGCTATGCCGACGAGACCCCCGACACCGGCCCGGCGAGCCCCGGCCCCACCGATCCGAACGGGCCATCGCGCTGAGACGGCGAGAACACTCCGCTGTGCGGACCGCGCAGATCGTCAGCTATCGCCGACCTCGTCGCTCCAGGAGAAATTCTCCCCGCACAGGGGAATGAAGCGCAAGGTGGTCTTGCCGATGCGAATGAGATCGTAGGCAGCGAGCTCCGTGGGGGCCAGCACCGGACGGCCGCCGAGACGCACGAGGTTCGCCTTGCCCCCGTGCTGCAGGTAGAAGCGCCGATCTTCCTCGTCGTAGGCGACGAACGCATGCTCCTCGCGGGAGATCATGTCGTCGCCGAAGCTGAGGCTGATGCGCTGACTTGGATCGCGGCCGATCGAGTTCATGCCGACGTAGATGGGCCGGAAGCCGCCGCGACCCGGACCCTTCACGATCACCAGCCAGCCCGCCACCGCGTCGGCCTCCGTGTCGGCGCTGTGAATGAATCGCGTCCGCGGCTGACCCGAGGGTCCGCCGGGCGTGGTCGCAGCCATCGACGCGCCTGCAGGCGGCAGACCGCCATGATCGCCGACGAGACGCGAGCGGCCGATCACGGCACCCGCGCCGACGGCCGTGTCGGCGGCCGGGGGTAGCCGCGGCTCGGTGCGCGCGGTCGGGGAGCTGGCTGGAGTCGCCATCCTGGCGGTCTCCACTCTTGGGCGCACGTGGGTCTTCACGGTGGTGCCCGGCGCACCTCCCTCCAGCAGCGCAATAGGCGTGTTGACCTTCACGCCCTCGGTCCCCTCGGGAACCAGCAGCTTGGCTACCTTGCCTTCGTCCACGGCCTCCACCTCGACGGTCGCCTTCTCGGTCTCGATCTCGGCGATGGCATCGCCGGGGCTCACCATCTGGCCTTCGGCAACGAGCCACTTCAGCAGCTTGCCCTTCTCCATCGTGGGCGACAGCGCAGGCATCATGATCTGGATGGGCATGTCCCGAATTCTCTCGTCTGAGCCTAGGTCTCGCAGCGCCTCGATGCGTCCCGGCCGCGTTGCATTCGCACCCTCGCCTCGAGCCGCGCCTCGCAATGGCGTCCTACACTGCAGCGCAAATGCCGCCTCGGCAAGATATCCTGCTCCGAGTTGCCGCTACCGCTGCCGGCCTCGCCGGCACCACCGAAAAAAGCACCATTTCCACTCGCATGCGGCCCTGCCGCGCGCAAGCCCCAGGCACGCCTCGGCTGCAGGTACACCGCATCAGCACGGAGTCAGAACAACCAACCGAGGAAGAACGGCCGCGGGTAACCGCGCCTCGGAGCGGCGACATAGCGGTTGTGCCTGCGGGAGCTTCGGGCGTGGTGGCTGCCGCGTGCGCGCTTGGCCGCCTTGCGCGCCGGCGGTGCGGGATTTGCCATCTCGTCCGGTGGTGCGGGCCCGGCCAGCGCCATCCGTCCCTCGACGGGAGGTGGGGTAGAGCGAACGCTGGTCGCGGCCGCGGGTGTGCGGGCGCGTACCGCCGATCTCGTCGGCGCGACCGTCGCCGCCCAGCGGGCGTCGGCAAGTGCTCCTTTCCCCGCAGCGGCTTCGGGCATCTTGCCGGAGCGCTCCGCACCTTCGGGCGACTCCTTTTTTGCGGCATTGGCCAGAATGGCCTTCGGCTGGCAACGACCGTCGGCATCGGTGCCTTGCCCGCGCGGACAGGGAACCCCGCATACGGGGTCCGTCTGGTTCTGCACCAGGATCAGGAGAACAGCATCCGGCCGATCGATGGGTAAGGTTGCATTGACCTGATCGGTGAACGCCTTCATTGCGCGCCGGCTGGCCCGCGTCCACACGCCGTTCGCGGACCCATCGTAGCAGCCGACGCGGCGCAATTCCTTCTGCAGCTCCAAGGTGAGCCCATGGCTATCGGCGGGGATCGCCCGCGGCTCGCGAGGTCGCGGTGCGGGTGCGGCGTGAGCTTCTCCATCGGCGGCGGTCCGCGAGGCAGCGGGCAGGGCAGCGGATGCAGTTGCTACCTGCGGGGCTGCCGCAGGGTCGGCGGCTCGGCTCGCTGCGTGATATGTGGCGGGAGCCGGTATGGCTGGAGCTGGCCGTACTGCCCGCACCTCGACGACCTGCGCGATCTCCGCCTGCCGGACGGACGAGCGGGCCTCGGGATCGACGCCCGAGGGCATGGCATAGGCCGCCAACCCCAACCCGGTGAGCACCAGGGCTATTCCGCTTCCCTTGTTCGAGTAGGAAGCGCGAACGCCAAACCAACCCGCTCTTGCCATGACGGATACTGCGGTAATTGCCCCTGCACGCCGGCACTCTTAACCATGCCGTGACCCGCGACAAGAGCCGGGGCGAAGAACATGTGGGCAGCGGCGAAGAGGCAACGCCGCCGAGTGCCCTGCAGTGGACGCGCATGCGAAGGCGCCTATCGGCTGCGTTGCAGCGAAGCCTGCCGTCGCCCCGATTTCCCAAGTGCTCTGACCGCGTTTGCGCGGCTGCTGCGCACCCGGCATAGTTCCGGGGACCTGCCCGCCCCAGCACCGTCCCACGAGGCCAAGAGCGTTCATGCCTGCGAACACAAAGCGCGCCTCCCACGCG
>DATFCC010000261.1:0-2042 GCA_035253505.1 Hyphomicrobiaceae bacterium | reverse complement strand
ACGGTGGTCGAGACCCAGGCCGAGGTCGACCGGCTGATGGAGGGCACGCCGCCGAGCGTGGGCCTGCTCTTCGACACGGGTCACCTCGCCTTCGCCGGTGCCGATCCGGCGGCGGTGGCGCGCCGGTGGGCCAGGCGGGTGAACCACGTCCACTGCAAGGACGTGCGGCCCGAGGTCCTGCGCCGGGCGCGCGAGGAGCGCTGGAGCTTCCTGGACGCCGTGCTGAACGGCGTGTTCACCGTGCCGGGCGACGGCTGCCTCGACTTCGAGGCGGCGCTCAGGCCCCTCGCTGAGGCCGGCTATGCGGGCTGGGTCATCTGCGAGGCCGAGCAGGACCCGGCCAAGGCGCATCCTTTGACCTACGCCAAGAAGGGCTGCGCGACCTTGCAGGCCACGGCCGAGAAGGTCGGCTTGCGCCTCGCCTGAACCGAACGATCACCGGAGGTGGCATCCATGCCAACCGAGATTCAGCACTTCATCGGCGGCAAGCAGGTGCCCGGCCGCAGCGGCCGCACCGCGCCCTTGTTCAACCCGGCCACCGGCGAGCAGACCGGCACCGTGCCGCTGGCGAGTGCGGAAGAGGTGAACGAGGCGGTGGCCATTGCGCGGGCCGCCTTCCCGAAGTGGGCGACGACCACGCCCTTGCGACGTGCGCGCATCCTCAACCGCTTCCTGCGCCTGCTCGAGGAGAACCAGGAGCGGATCGCGGAGGTGATCACGGCCGAGCACGGCAAGGTCTACTCGGATTCCCTGGGCGAGATCGCGCGCGGCGTCGAGGTGGTCGAGTTCGCGACCGGCGCGCCGCAGCTCTTGAAGGGCGAGGTCACCGAGAATGTCGGCACCCGCGTCGACAGCCACTCCCTGCGCCAGCCCTTGGGGGTCGTCGCCGGCATCACGCCGTTCAACTTCCCGGCCATGGTGCCGATGTGGATGTTCCCCGTTGCCCTTGCCTGCGGCAACTGCTTCATCCTCAAGGTTTCCGAGAAGGTACCCTCGGCGTCGATGATCCTGGCCGAGCTGCTCAAGGACGCTGGCGTCCCGGACGGCGTGTTCCAGGTGGTGCACGGCGACAAGGAGGCCGTCGACGCGATCCTGCATCATCCGGGGATCGCGGCGGTGAGCTTCGTGGGCTCGACGCCGATCGCAAGGTACATCTACGAGACGGCGGCCACGCACGGAAAGCGCTGCCAAGCGCTGGGCGGGGCCAAGAACCACATGATCGTCATGCCCGACGCCGACCTCGACCAGGCGGTGGACGCGCTCATGGGCGCCGCCTACGGGGCCGCGGGCGAGCGCTGCATGGCGATCTCGGTGGCCGTGCCCATCGGCGACAAGGTGGCGGACGCCTTGATCCAGCGGCTCGAGCCCAAGGTGAGGGCACTCAAGATCGGCCCGGGCTCGGACCGTGAGGCGGAGATGGGGCCTTTGGTGACGAAGGCGCACCTCGACAAGGTGCGGGGCTACATCGACCAGGGCGAGCGCGAAGGGGCGACGCTCGTGGTCGACGGCCGCGACTTCAAGATGCAAGGCTACGAGAACGGCTTCTTCATCGGCGGCTCCTTGTTCGACCGCGTGACAGCCGACATGACGATCTGGAAGGAGGAGATCTTCGGGCCGGTGCTCGCCGTGGCGCGCGCGGCGGACTACCAGGCCGCGGCCGACCTGATCGCCCGTCACGACTTCGCCAACGGCACGGCGATCTTCACCCGCGACGGCGACGCGGCGCGCGAGTTCGCGCACCAGGTCGAGGTCGGCATGGTCGGGATCAACGTGCCGATACCGGTGCCGATGGCGTTCCATAGCTTCGGCGGCTGGAAGTCCTCGCTCTTCGGCGACCACCACATGCATGGGCCCGAGGGCGTGCGCTTCTACACGCGCCTCAAGACCATCACCTCGCGTTGGCCCACCGGCATCCGCAAAGGTGCCGACTTCGTCATGCCGACCATGCGTTAGGGGGCAGTGCGATGAGCGCGCCAGCGATGGAGCAAGGCGGGACGACGGCGAGGACCATCGTTGGGGAGCTTTCTCCTGCGCAGCCGCTG
>DATFCC010000260.1:0-5427 GCA_035253505.1 Hyphomicrobiaceae bacterium | reverse complement strand
GATGTGCGCCCGCGCCGGCATGGCCACAGGCAAGCGGTGCAGCCCGCCGCAGTCGGAAACGCCATGCCATGCATGATGGCGACCGCGGCCGACAGGCGCTATTGAGAACCATAACCACCGACCGGGCAAGGAGGAGGCGACGGATGCCTATCGGCGAGCGTGACAAGGGATCGCTGGCCTGCGGCCAAGGTGCCGGATGCGTCAGGCGGCACTTTGCGGCGCGGTGCCCACAACACGGATCGATTGGGTGCACGCGATCCGCATTGAACAAATGGCCGTCATTCGACAGGCTCAGGACGAGGTTGGTGCGAGTGGTGATGGTCTCACTCAACACCATGGTCTGCGCTGCGGCTTGTCCCGAGGGTCGAACCATGGATGGGCAAGGGGTCAGACCCCTCGCTGGGCGTTTCCGCTCGACGCACCGGTTGGGCGAGGGGTCTGACCCCTTCGCGCGTGCTTGTCGCGCCGGGTCCTGGGTATTTCGCTTGGCGAATTCCGGGATGACCGTTGGTGGGGGTGCGCCTCCACTTGTCATCCCGGCGAGCGCATCATGCTGGAAGCATGCCTTCGGCAGAACGCGCTGAGCCGCGACTGGGGAGCAGGCCGCGACCGTTGTGTAGGCCGGTCCCGGCTGACTTGCAGTCCGCCCGACGGTTGCGGTCCCGTGCTTCCGCGCTAAAGAGGCCACGGCCCGCTTGCGGCGCGCCGTGGCCCTTCCACCATCGCCGGGAGGCGAGCGGTGGCTGCTCGTTGTGACTACTCCGCCCGCGTCGATTTCCACGGCAGCGGCAGCAGCATGGACACGCGCTCGCGGTAGCGCCTGTACTCGTCGCCGAACAGCGTGATCAGGTCTCGCTCCTCGAGCGCAATGCCGACGAAGATGTAGGCGGTGGTCACCGCCGCGAACAGCATGTGACCCATCGTCATCACGGGCGTCACCCAGAATGCGATGATGAAGCCGAGGTAGATCGGATGCCGCACCAGCTTGTAGAGGAGCGGCGTCTTGAAGGTCGGATCTGCAGCATTGCGGCCGATCAGGTTGTGCAGCACCTGCTGCAGCCCGAACAGCTCGAAGTGGTTGATGAGGAAGGTGCTGAGGAACACCAGGCCCCAGCCGATCAGCGACACGCCCAGAAGCGCCATGGCGAGGGTCGGCTGGCTGACCTCCCAGACGATCGCCGGCATGGGCCGCCACTGCCAGAACAGCAGGATCAGCGCGAGGCTCGCCAGCAGCACGTAAGTGCTCCGCTCGATCGCGACCGGCACATATTGCGTGAGCCACTGCTTGAACGGCTTGCGCGCCATGACGCTGTGCTGCACGGCAAACAGCGACATGAGCAGCAGGTTGATGAAGATCGCTTCACCCATCGGGCCGGCCATGCCGGTGTCGATGGTCTTCGGCACGGCGATCCCGGTGACGAAGCCGATTGCGTAGAGGATGGTGCCCAGGAATGCGGCGTACGCCGCAATTCCGTAGGCCAGTGCAAGAACTGATCCCATTGCGGTCACTCCTTCGATCTGCCCAACCCTTGGCTTGGCGCGGGCCCGCCCGCCGGGCGCGGGCAGGGGCTACGTAGGCAAGGCCCGCCGGCGCTCCATCCACCGATCGGTGGAGATGGCCATCACCGGCAGTCACGAACCCGGGAGCATGTGAGAGAGAGCCGCGAGAGGCTGTGCCGGCGGTAACATCTGGAGGCGGTCACGGCAGAAAATGCGGACGGGCCGGGCAGCATCCGGACGTCAGTCCGGAACGGCGAGGGTGCGGCACTCGCCGCCGCTGCCCGGCCCGATCTCGCGCCGCGTCAGTCCTTCCTTTTGAAGAAGGCGTAGTCGGCCGAGTAGGGAACGCTGAGGAAGGCGCCCGCGCGCTCGCACGGGCCCTGGGCGACGCCGCCCCTGGTGTTGAGGCGCTGGATGGTGGAGATGCCGCTCAGCTCGCCGGCGCCGCGCTGCGTGGTGACCTCGAGTCGAAGCAGCGGGATGTCGCGGACGGTTTCCCCCGGTGCCCGCCCCGTCACCTTGGCCATCACCGCGCTGCCGTCCGCGAGCTCCCAGGCCGGCCCCGAATAGTGGCGCCCGACGGTCCTGTCGCCCATGAGCAGCGTGGCGATGGGCTCGCGGAACTGCCAGGCGAGCTTGCCCGAGATGTCCGTCATGCACTCGTAGACCTGCGAGCCCTGGGCGTGCAGCGTGATGGCCAGGTCCTCGCCCGCGACGGCAAGGGTCTCCGGGCCGTGCGCCCCCACCAGTGAGACGGGCAGCGCCAGCGCGGCGATCGCGAAGCCGGTCATGATTATGCGCATTTGACGACGTCCTGTAGAGAATGCGTTTTGCATCGCTGTGTGCCACCGCTCAGGCCGCATTGCGTCCACCGGTTGGCGTATGCGGCGCCGACAGCCGCCGGCGTTCAGCGAGCAGAGGATTGGCGAAGCCGGCGACCAGCTTGACGAGATCGGCCTGCCGGGCCGCGCCCGTCTTGCCGAACAGGCGGTGCAGGTGGGTCTTGACCGTCGCCTCGGCGACGCCGAGCGCCTCCGCCGTCTCGGGCACGCCGCCGACCTGCACGATGGCCAGCAGGACCCGCAGTTCGCTCGGCGTCAGCTTGTAGAGCCTGGCAATGGCCTCCGGCAGCGAGGTTGCCTCCAGCGTCGCCCGGTGCGCGAACACGGCGGCAACGGCGGCGTAGGTCGCCCCGGCCCGCCGCCGCGAGCCCGATGTCAGCGGCAGCACGTGGGCGACGTGGGGCTCGCCCGCCGGAGCCCCCAGCGGCACGGCAATGCCGCGAGTGCCGACGGCAGCGTCGCCGTGGCGCGCGACGGCGAAGATCTCGCTCAAGGCCGCATCGGCATAGGCGTCGGTGGCCAGCAGCCTGCCGCCGGACGCGCGCAGAACGGAGCGCTCGGCCAGCATGGCGTGCCCGCTGGCATTGGCGTGGATGATGCGTCCCCCTTCATTGACCAGGAACAGGCCCGCCGTCAGCCCGTCCAGGACGTCGGCGAACGCCGCCGCCTCGGCGGTCTTCAGGTCGATCGCGCGCGAGATGAGAACGGCGCGGCGGATATGCGGCACCATGAGATGCATGCGCCGGCGCGTCTCCTCGTCGACGACGCCATTGCGCTCGTGACGGAACACGCCGAACATCGCGGCGCCGGTCGCCGACTTGTCGAGCACCGCGCAGACGAAATCGACGAGACCCTGCGGCCGCACCCATTCCTTGTAGAAGCGCGTCTCGACGAACTCCTCGAGCGGCACGAGATTGGCCGTGCTGACGGGCTGGCCGATGTCGGCAAACACATGGCCGCTCGTCGAGGGGTCGAGCTTCGCGTATGTATCGCGGTAGAGCTGCTTGTAGTGCGGATCGATTCCCCCATCGTCGTAATAGACGTCCAGGGTCTTGCGCGCCGCGTCCTTGGAGAACAGGGCCGCCGCCGAGCCGCCGACGAAATCGCGCACGCGGCGCAGCGTGTCGCTCCACCGCGCGGATTCGACGGCCGCATCATAGATGTGGCCGACCAGCGCGGAAACCTGCTCTGCCTCCTGCATGATGGCCTCCAAGCAATCCTTTCCCCCGGGCGATGCCGCGGGCCGGGGACAGGCGCCCTTGCTCCCGAGCAAGCGCCGCCGCGGCAATTTGCCGGCGAGTGACGAGCCCGCGTCGAACCGGTACGCAGGCTGATCGTCCATGCATCACCGTCTGCTATGACGCCGCGCTCTATTGCATCACGCTCTTCAATGAGGCAAATTTATTTTGGCAATTCGATCCATAAGGATTTCTTTGATATGCGCGGCCTCAGCCTCGACCAGTTGCGGGCTCTCACCAAGGTCATCGAGCACGGCAGCTTCTCCGCCGCCGCCCGCCAGCTCCATCTCACCCAGCCGGCGGTGAGCCTGCAGATCCGCGAGCTGGAGCGGCGTTTCGGCGTGCGGCTGATCGAGCGCCTGGGCAAGCAGGCGCATGCCACCGCGCCCGGGCGGGAGCTGGCCGGCGCCGCCGACCGCATCCTGCGCGAATGCGAGCTGACCGAGACCCTGATGCGCCGCTACCGCGACGGCTGGCTCGGGCGCGTGCACATCGGCACCACCAACACCGTGCTGGTGCACGCGCTGCCGCCGATCCTGCGCCGGCTGCGGCTGGAGCATCCCGACATCGAGCTGCACGTGACCAACATGCCGACGCGCGACAGCGTTGCCAGGGTGCTGGCGAACACCCTCGACCTCGCGCTCGTCACGCTGCCCGTCGAGAAGTCGGGCCTGCACATCACGCCGCTCGGGCCCGAGACGCTGGTGGCGATCTTTCCCGCCGACACCCGCGACCTGCCCGACGTGGTGACGCCGGAGTACGCCGCACGCCAGGCCCTGGTGATGGAGCATACCGGCGGCGCGGTGCACGCGCTCGTCCAGCGCTGGCTGGCCGGCCAGGGACCGCTGTCGCGGCCGCCCATCCACCTTGGCACCATGGAAGCCTTGAGGAGCGCGGTGGCTTCCAACCTGGGCATGGGCATCGTGCCGCAGATCGTGGTGGCCGCGCCCTCACCCGATATCGTCGTGCGGCCGCTGCGGCCGGGGCTCTCGCGCACGCTGGCCCTCATCGAGCACCGCAACAAGCCGAACGAGCCGGCGCTCGAGATCGTGCGCGAGGCGCTGCTCGGGTTGCGCCTCGACGCTGCGGCCACCGCCCGGCCGGGACGCAAAGGGACGGGACACGCAGGCCGCAAGGGGCGACGACATCGCCCGCCGGTCAGATGACGGCGGAAGGTTCGCGGCCTTGCGACCGGCCGATCGAACCTGCACAATGCCCCTGCCGATCGGGGCGCGCTGGGCGGAAATGCGTCCACGCCCGTCGCGCGGGCTCGGGCATCGGATGCAGCGCGTCGGGACAGCCATGAGCAAGCACCTGCTGGTCGCCTTTGGATTGACCGTCGCAGCATGCCCGCCGGCGCAAGCCGCGCCCGGCTGCGTTACGCACCGCGCATGCCCCATCTCCACGGAAGGTGCCCTCCGCAGCCGGACGATAGCCGCCGACCTGCTCTGCTGTTGCAAGACCACCACCGGCGGCGATTGCTGCGTCCGGGCGCCCCGATGCGGCGATAGGCCCAGAGGCTGCTTCTGCACCTCGCCGAGCGTTCCCGGCCACCGCTTCTCGTTTGGTTCCCGGCTCCGTTAGCCTCTTGGGCTCTTGCTCGCCGGTTCGCCGGACCCGGCGCGAGAGCTAGGATGTCCGCACAGACACGGGGTGTCACCCCATGTCAAGGGACGTTCCGTTGCCTATGTGTCCGGGCTGGACAGGTGTGCGTTCTGAGACATAGGTGACGGTTCGTTCCGGAGACATGGGTGACACTTTTGGCTGGTCTTGGCCAGCGAGGTGTCGATGCCGTGGAAGGAATGCTCCGTGATGGAAGAACGTCTCCGCTTCGTCGCCCGCCTGCT
>DATFCC010000259.1:0-13688 GCA_035253505.1 Hyphomicrobiaceae bacterium | reverse complement strand
ATTTACTCAGAGACTGCCAAAGCTGCGGACGAAAAACTTGCGACAGTTAGCCGGCTTGCCCATGCTGCCGGCGTGGCCGCGGTAATGCTGCGGCAAAGCAATGATCATCCCTGGGAAGCTATCGTCCAAACAGTCCGAGACAAGCAATGCGACCTCGTCGTGATGGCGTCTCATGGTCGACGCGGGGCCTCGGCCATCGTTCTTGGGAGTGAAACGCAAAAGGTTTTGACCCATTCCACCGTTCCCGTGTTGGTGGTGCGTTAGCGCCCAAGCGCGCTCGGGGCGAAGATGACGCGGTCCGTCGAGGGCGCCGACAAGTCTTCAGGCCTCAAGCGCAGTCTTTCGCTGGGGCACGCTACCCTTTACGGCCTCGGCGTCACTGTCGGTGCCGGTATCTACGTCCTCGTCGGCGCAGCGGCGGCGCATTCGGCCATGTACGCGCCGGTCGCATTCGCTATCGCCGCACTCCTTATGGCTCTGACCGCGGCTTCGTTTGCCGAACTCGCAGGCCGGGCACCGGTTGCCGCGGGCGAAGCAGCGTATGTCGCTCTTGCGTTCAACTCGAAAGGCTTGGCCACCGCCGTTGGATTGCTCGTCACAGTCATCGCGGCCATTTCTGCGGCGACGGTTACCGTGGGAGCTGCCGGCTATTTGGCATTGTTTCTGCCATTGCCGACTTTCGCTCTCATCGCTCTCGTAGTGGTGGCAATGGGAGCAATCGCGGCGTGGGGGATCAAGCAGTCCGTCACCCTCGTCGGTTTGATGACGCTCATTGAAGTCGGCGGGCTTCTGATTATCATCCTTGCTGGCATGCTGCTCGTGCCAGGATTGTTCACGAGGCTGCCAGAGCTGGTCCCGCCGATCCAAACGCCTGGCATCCTAGGCGCGATCCTAAGTACCGCCCTGCTCGCCGTCTTCGCCTTCATCGGTTTCGAGAGCCTGGCCAATGTCGCCGAGGAGGTGAACGATCCACGTCGCACCATCCCGCGCGCCATCCTTCTCACGCTCGTAACCGCCACCTTGCTCTACATGCTCGTCGTCTGGATTGCCCTCCTCGCGGTCCCCGTTCCTGAACTTATTCAATCGAGCGCGCCGCTTGCACTGGTCTTCGAGCGTCTCACCGGTCTCTCACCGCGATTCATGAGCGGCATCGCGGCCGTCGCTACACTCAACGGCGTCGTCATACAGATGATCTTGGCGTCACGAGTGCTGTACGGCCTCAGTCAAAGTGGCCAACTCCCCGCAGTCTTTGGTCAGGTGAGCCCTAAGACCCGAACGCCGGTCGTTGGAACAGCAATAACGGCTTCATTTGTCCTCCTCTTCGCTTTGTTTCTGCCGCTCCACGGATTGGCGGATCTGACCGCCCGTCTGACCTTGGTTATCTTTGCTGGCGTGAACATTTCACTTGCTCGCATCAAGCTACGCGGCGACCCGGCGCCCGTCGGAAGCTTCATAGTGCCGGCATGGGTGCCTTGGGCGGGTTGCGTGACCTGCATCGCGCTACTGGTCGCGGAGTTCTTCCTCGAGGACTTCGTTGTGCATTCCGCCCTTTGTGAAGGCGGCACGTTGGGGTGCGGCAAGCCGGGAGCCACAAGGTGATGATTGCTCATACCTGCTGCCCAACCGCCGTTAAAGGCCCGTTGCGGTGTGAAGGATTCGATGCCCTTGCAGTAGGCGTAGACCTCGATGCCGGCATCGGGGAGGTCGCCAGCCTGTTGATCACCTGCCGCATGCTCCGGCCCAGACGATCTACCGTCCGCACAACAACCTTCTCAAACCGCCGCTGCTTGGCCGCCAGTCGCATTATGGACAGATAAATTGCGGATTATAGAACTTGGAACATCCATGTGAGCGGTTGCCGTGAGTCCAGCCGAATGACCAGCGCCGTCCCCGTCCTGCGCACGCTCGAGGCGCTGCGTGCGCAAGTCGCAGCCTGGCGCACAGCCGGCGAGACCATCGCGCTGGTCCCCACCATGGGAGCCCTGCACGAGGGCCACCTGGCGCTCGTGCGCCTCGCCCGCCAGAGCTGCCGCCACGTGGTGGTGTCGATCTTCGTCAACCCGACCCAGTTCGCGCCCCACGAGGACTTCAGCCGCTACCCGCGCGACGAGGCGGGCGATCTCGCCAAGCTCGCCGGCGTCGGCTGCGACGCCGTGTGGTCGCCCGACCGCGCCCTCATGTATCCCGACACCTTCGCCACGCGCGTCGTGCCGTCCGGCGCGGCGGATGGCCTCGAGAGCGATACCCGCCCGCACTTCTTCGGCGGCGTGGCAACCGTATGCTGCAAGCTGTTCATGCAGGTGCAGCCCGATGCCGCCGTTTTCGGCGAGAAGGACTACCAGCAACTTTGCGTCATCCGGCAGATGGTGCGCGATCTCGATCTGCCGCTGCGGATCGTGGCGGCGCCGACGGTGCGGGCGCCGGACGGCCTCGCCCTCTCCTCGCGCAACGCCTACCTGACGCCGCAACAGCGCGCCACGGCGCCGCTGCTCCATCGCGCGCTCACCGAGGTTGCCGATGCCGTGCGCGGCGGCGGCAGCCACGGGGAGGCAACGTCGGCCGCGCGCCTCGCCCTGCGCCGCGCCGGGTTCGACCCCATCGACTACGTCGAGGTGCGCGATGCCGGGACGCTGGCGCCACCCGCCGCGGGAGCCGGGCGCCCGCTGCGGGTGCTCGCCGCCGCATGGCTCGGCAAGACCCGCCTCATCGACAATATCGGCGTCGACGCGAAGCCCACCTGACGCCCCGCACCCGCCCGCCGTCCGTGCCGCAGCGAGCCCAATGCCGCCGCTTCAGGCAGACGGCGACAGGTGTTTCACGCGCGGCAGGACCTCCTTGGCCAGAAGCTCCAGCGACCGCCGCCAGGCCTGCGGGTGGTCCACGTAGTCGAAACCGAACACCAGCAGGTGACCGAACCCGCCGACCTCCTCGTGGATGCGCGAGATCTTCTCCGCCACCGTCGACGGAGAGCCGACGATCCAGTTGTGGCGCGCGCAGTACTCCGGCGTCACGTCGCTGTCCGGGTGGTCCTGATCGACCTTGAGGTACTGCAGGAAGTCGAACTCCTTGAGCAGGGGCAGGAAGTATTCGCGCATCATCCGGCCCATGTGCAGGCCGACCGACATGCGCTGGGCCTCGGCATCGGTGTCGGCGACGAACACCTCGCGCACCATGCGCCATTGCGCGCGATCGGGCTTGCGGCCCGTCTTGGCCGCACCGGCTTCGACGGACTCCCAGTGGCTGCCGACATATGCCGGATTGAGGTTGAGGCTCATCGGGATGTAGCCGCGCTCGCCGGCCAGCTTCAGCGTGTCGGACCCCTTCGACAGGCCGGCGACGCCGATCGGCGGGAACGGCTTTTGCAGCGGCTTGATGTGCGGCTTGAGGAAACCGTACATGATCTCGGGGTTGCGCACGGTCCAGAACTTGCCGACGTACTCGAAGGGCTCGTTCGTCTCCCAGAGCTTGAGGATGATGTCGAGGGCCTCCCGCGTCATCTCGCGGTTCACGCCCTGCTCGCCGTCGACGTTGAACATGGCCCAGTCGCTCGGCAATCCGGATGCAGCGACGCCGAAGTTGAGCCGTCCGCCGGCGATGTGGTCCAGCATGGCGACACGGTTGGCGAGCTCGGCGGGGTGGTGATAGGGCAGCAGGAAACCGCCGGGGCCGAGGCGGATGTTCTTCGTCTGCATGAGGCCTTGGGCGACCAGCAGGTCGGGCGAGGGATGCGGCTCCCACGGCGCGGTGTGATGCTCGCCGATCCAGCACTCCTTGTAGCCGAGCTCGTCGAGCCACCGGAGCACCTGCAGGTCCCATTCGTGACCGTCCTTGAGGGGCCTCTCAGGGGGATGGGAGGGCATGGTGAAATAGCCGAGTTCCATCGTTTCCTCCTGTTCCGCCGCCTTTGCCGTCGCAGAAGCGCGCAGGCGGCTTGCGCTCACGGCGGCATGGCCCGGTCCGCTTTTGCCCGAGCGTCATGAGCCTTTGTGTTGCGACGAGGGCGGTTGCCGCCGCACCTGGAACGCAGCGCCGAACCGTTCGGCGCGTCAAGCGCGAAGGCGACCATCCTCCCATGCGCTTGCGAACGGACCGGCGCCCGCTACAGTCGGCCTGGCGAATGCGCAAAGAGGCAGGAACGGCATATGCGGCTTGCAGCATCGGCAGCGGAGGCGTTGCAGCGCGCCAGGCAGGTCGAGGTGAACGGCCGCCAGTACACGCTGGCGGAATACGTCGGCGCGGCTCCCACGAAGGGCATCTACGTTGCCGGCAACGAGGTCAACGACGATGGCCTGCCCCAGGCCTTCCTGGTGATCCAGCCGCCGGGCGCCGTGACGCCGGCGCATTTCCACGAGCCCAACCAGTTCCAGGTCTTCGTCGAGGGCGGGGGCCGCATCGGCGCGCACCCGACCACGCCGCTGACGGTGCAGTATGCCAACGGCCACACGCCCTACGGCCCCATCGTCGCCTCGGAGGCAGGCATCCAATATTTCACGCTCCGCCAGCGGTGGGACCCCGGAGCAAAGTACCTGCCGGCCTCCCGCGACATGCTCGTGGCCGGCGGCCAGCGCGCCCGCGTCAAGGGCGGCCTCGCAAGCGGCAACGATGGCGAGCGAACCGGCGAGAGCATCGAGACCGTGTTTGCCACGGAGCCGGACGGATTGGCGGGATGGCTCTACCGGCTGGGTCCGGATAACGCCTGTACGCTGCCCGACCCCTCGGCTGGCGGCGGGCAATACCTCGTGGTCGTCGGCGGCGCGCTGCGTGCGGAGGGGCGCACGCTCGGGCGTCATGCCGTCCTATTCCTCTCGCCAGAGGAGCCGGCGTTCCAGGCGGTGCCTGCCGGCGACGGTCTCGACCTGCTGGTCCTGCAGTTTCCGGTGGCGGCTGCGGCAGCAAACCAGGGCTCGGCTTGAGCGCCCGCGCCGTGCGGCCGATCAGGCGCGTGCGTCGGCCAGGATCATGTCCGCGGCCTTCTCGCCGATCATGATCGATGGCGCGTTGGTATTGCCCGACGTCAGCGTCGGCATGATGGAGGCATCGGCGACCCGCAAGCCCGCGATGCCGTGCACGCGCAGCCGCTCGTCCACGACCGCCATGGCATCCGCACCCATGCGGCACGTACCAACCGGGTGATAGGTCGTCTCTCCCGCCCGCTTCACCCAGTCCAGGATCTCATCGTCCGTCGTGTGCGATGGTCCGGGCGCAATCTCCGCGACCTGCATGGGGGCCATGGCCGGCGCCGTCATCACCGCGCGGGCAATGCGCACCGCGCGCACCGTGATTTCCCCGTCGACCGCCGCCGACAGGAAGTTGAAATGGATCGCCGGCGGCCGCCGTGGATCGGCGGAAGCGATGTGCACGCTGCCCCGGCTCTCGGGCCGCATGGCATGGGCGTAGCACGTCATGCCGGATTGGCGCGATAGCTTGGGCCCCGGCTCGTACAGCATGGGCACCCACCCGAGCAGCGCGTCGGGGGCATCCAGGCCCTCGCGCGAGCGCACGAACGCACGGATCGGCGCCGCCACCATGCCGAGCATGCCTTTCCCGGTCGCCAGATAGCGCAACACCTGCTGCGCCAGGCCCAGCCCGCGCCCGCGGTCGTTGAAGGTGATGCCCCTGGCGCCGATGCTCCAGCGCGTACGCGGAGCGTAGTGGTCGCGCAGGTTCTCGCCCACGCCCGGCAACGGGTGGCGCACGTCGATGCCGAGACCCCGCAGGCGTCCGGGCTGGCCGATTCCGGACAGCTCCAGGATCTGCGGCGAGTTGATGGTTCCCGCGCTGACGATGACCTCGCGGGCCGCATGCGCCTCACGGGTTGCTTCGCCGACCGAATAGCGCACGCCGGTGCAACGGCCGCCATCCAGCACCAGGCCGCCTGCCTGGGCGTTGGTCTCGATCCGCAGATTGGCGCGCCTGCGGGCCGGGTCGAGGTAGCAGCGGGCGGTGCTCATGCGCCGCCCATCGGCAATGCTCGCCTGGCTCATGGCGATGCCGTCCTGCGTGGCGCCGTTGTAGTCGGGATTGTGGGCGATGCCGACCTCGGCGGCGGCCTTGATCAGCGCACGGTAGAGCGGATCGCGCGGCTCCGGGTCGGTGATGCGCAGCGGCCCGTCGCGCCCGCGGAAGGCGTCGTCGCCGCCCTCGTAGCTCTCCATCCGCTTGAAGAACGGCAGCACATCGCGGTAGCTCCAGCCGCGGTTGCCCATCTGCGCCCAGGTGTCGAAGTCCTGGGCCTGCCCGCGCACGAAGGCGTTGCCGTTGATGGCGCTGGAGCCACCCAGCACGCGCCCGCGCGGCACCGGCAGCCGGCGCCCGTTGGTGCTCTCCTCGGGCTCGGAGGTGTAGCACCAGTTGGCCGCGGGATTGTTGATGAGCTTGGCGTAGCCGATGGGAATGCGCGACCACGGATTGCTGGCCGGACCCGCCTCCAGCAGCAGCACCCGGTGGCGCGGATCGGCGGACAGACGGCTCGCCACGACCGCACCGGCCGAGCCGGCGCCGACGACGATGTAGTCGTAGGTCGCAATGTCCCCGTCGTGCACGCTTGCTCCCCGCTCCAGGTCGCCTAGGCGTGGCGAACCGTCTGTCCGCCTTCGCCGCGGGCAGACATTCACCTGAAGCAGGCTTCAAGAGATGAGCGTGCGGCTCAGATCAGGCATGCGGGGAGGGGTCAGGACGGCAACGCCGCCCGGCCACCCTGCTGCAGCGCGAACAGCGAAAGGCCGAGAAAGATTGCCGTATAGGGCGGCCCCGCGTTAACGCGGCGGGATCATGCTGTCGGGGGCAAACCCGGTGGGCAGGCCGTCGATGCTCTTCTTGTTCTTCAGGCCCCAGTATTTGCGGAGATTGTCGACGCCCTGGGCCGTCCAGTAGCGCACGAGGCCGCCGCGCTCCTGCTTGTAGTCGAACAGCGGCACGCCCAGGCCGCACGAGGTCTGCACCAGATCGACCTCGAGCCGCACGACTTGGCGGGCGCCGGGAACCTCCTCGAACTGCGGGACCAACGCGGCATACTCGGGCGTGCCGCGCATCAGCGATCGGCCTTGGCCGTACAGGCGCAGGATCACCGGATCGCCTTCGAACGCGCAGAACATGATGGTCAGCCGCTTGTCTTCGGAAGCCATCAGGTGCGCGCGCGTCTCGCTGCCGCTGCCGGTGCAGTCGAGGTAGGCGACCTCGTTCTCTCCCAGCACACGCAATGACGACAGCCCCTTGGGCGAGACGTTGATGCGCCCCTTCGGCGGAGCGCTGGCGACGAAGAATATCCTCTGGCGCTCGATGAAGGCCCGGTGCGCCGGCTCGATCCTCGCAAATTGCTTGCCCATGCCTGTCCGCCCTCCTCATGGTGACGAAGTGCTGGATACTGCCGCTCGCAGTGTACCCGTTCAATGGTGTCGGTCATCCAGGCATAATCGACACCATGAATGGGCCTGCCCCACCGGCTGGCCGCTGGAAAGCGGCGCCGCACGTCAGGGCTTGAGCGCCCGCACCATGATGCCTCTTGCCCATGAACGCTGCCCGCACTTCGATCGTACAGATCACATATCGGGAACCCGTCGTGGCACCGACGGCACGCACGCGACGCGCGGCTTGCCGTCAGCGGAGGTTCACAGACTCGCGGCCGAACCAGCGGGCAACGAGCAGGGCAGCGAGCGCCCCCAGCAGCTGGGCCAGAACAAAGGGTGCCACTTCGGCCGGCCGTATGCCGGCGAACGTGTCCGACAGCGCCCTGGCGACGGTGACGGCCGGGTTGGCGAACGAGGTTGAAGCCGTAAACCAGTAGGCGGCCGTTATGTAGAGGCCGACCGAGCTTGCGACGGCCTCCGGCTTGGCGCGGAGCACCAGCAGAATGGTCATCACCAGCCCGAACGTCGCTACCCCCTCCGACAACCACTGCGCCGGTCCCGATCGCGCCTTGGTGGAGAGTTGCAGCAGGTTTTCATCGAACATGGCGTGCGCAAGCAGCACGCCGGCGATGCCCCCCGCGACTTGCGCCAGGACGTAGGCTGCCAGATCGCGCGGAGGCAATTCGCCCCTGAGCGCGAAGACGCCGCTCACGGCGGGATTGAAATGCGCGCCCGAGATCGGGCCAAACATGGTGATCAGCACCACCAGAATCGCCCCCGTGGCGAGCGTGTTGCCGAGGAGCGCGAGTGCCACGTTCCCTCCCGCCAGGCGCTCGCCCATGATGCCGGAACCGATGACGGTCGCCAGCAGCAGGCCGGTGCCCAGCGCTTCCGCGGCGATGCGGCTCGATTTCATGCGACTTTGGGATTGGGCGATGTGCTGCCCTCGATGCGGCCGATGTCTTGCAGTCGGCGTTCCAGCGCCAGCATTCTCAGCGATCCCATCGGCAGATTGACAAGCAGGGAGACGCGGTTCCTGAGATAGCGGAACGCGGCAACGAAGGCGCGCTCCTTGCTGATGTCACTGCCCTCGACAGCGGCCGGGTCTTCGATGCCCCAGTGCGCCGTGATCGGCTGGCCGGGCCACAGCGGGCAGGCTTCCCCGGCCGCGCTGTCGCAAACTGTCAGCACGAAATCCATTCTGGGTGCGGAAGGGCCGGCGAACACCTCCCAGCTCTTCGACGCGAGGCCATCGATGGGATAGCCATAGCTGTCGAGCACCTTGAGCGCCAACGGGTTGACGGCGCCCTTGGGCATGCTGCCGGCTGAGAACGCCTGGAAACGACGTGCCCCATCCTTGCGCAAGATGGATTCCGCCAGGATCGAACGGGCGGAGTTCGCGGTGCACAAGAATAGCACGTTGAGCCTGGCGTTGGTCACGCGCGCGCTCCCGCGCAGCACGCGGCGACGCGCACGGCCTGGGGCCGCGAGTTGCCGTAGTCGGTCGACTCGCCGCTGGTCAGAAACGTCTCCCAAGAGATGCCGGCCGGATCGTCGATCCAGGACTTCTCCGACTTGGCGTAGCAGCAGGTGGTTTTGCCTTCTTCCAGAACCGGCGCGCCTGCCTTGTTGAGCCGCGCATAAACCTCTGCCAACTCGCCCTCGTTCTCCACCTGGATGCCCAGGTGATTGAGGCCGGTCTTGGCGCCGCGCATGGAAATGGCGAAGTTGACGCGCGGATCTTCCAGCATCCATTTCGCGTAGTCCGATTTGACGACGCTGGGCGCGGCGGCGAACAGGGTGGAATAGAAGCCGATGGCCTGGTCGAGATTCTCCACGGCGACGTGGACGTGCATGCGCTTCATCTCGCAATCTCCTTGCGGTCCTTGCGGGTGGGTTTGGCGGTGGTGCAGGCTGCGGGCGCGCACAGCTCCGGTTTGCCGCCGCAGCAGTTCTCGGTGAGGTAGTCGAGCAGGTTGTTCATGGTTTCGTAGCGCGCCGCGTAGATCAGCGAGCGGCCCCGGCGCGCGACGGTGACGAGGCCGGCATGCCTCAATCGGTCGAAATGAAACGACAGGGTGTTGGGCGCTATGGCGAGGGCTTGTGCCACCTCGCCCGCGGCCATGCCATCCGGCCCGGCCTGCACCAGCAGGCGGTAAACGTCGAGCCGGTTTTCCTGCGAGAGGGCCGCGAGTGCTGCAACCGCGTCTATCTTTTCCATATTTCAACAACTATCGAAGTGATGTATCAAAGTCAATACTGGATCGGGTGGGAAACCTTGGGAGGGAAGGTGGATGGCGCTGAGCGGGCGGGCGCTTGTTGCCGCGATGTGCGCGGGCCAAGTGGGCAATCTGCTGCCGCACGTCGTCGTGCCCGCCGTCATGGCGCAGCACCTGATCCCCGCATGGCGGCTCAGCGCCAGCGAAGCCGGCTTGATGGCGAGCTCGTTCGCGCTGGGCTACATGCTGGCCGTGCCGTTCCTGACCGCGCTGACGGACCGCATGGATGCCCGCTCCATCCTGCTCACGGGATCGGCAGTAAGCGGGCTGGCAACCTTCACCTTCGGCTGTCTCGCCGATGGGCTGTGGTCGGCGATTGCGATCTGGGCCATTGCCGGCATCGGCTTTGCGGGCGCCTACATGCCGGGCTTGAAGGCGCTGGTCGATCGCCTGCCGCCGGGCGACAGCTCGCGCAGCGTCACCCTGTACACCGCGACGTTCTCCGTCGGCGTCGGCCTTTCGTTCCTGACGGCGCAGATCGCCGCCGACGCGCTCGGATGGCGCTGGGCATTCTGGGCAACAGCGCTCGGTCCGCTGGCGATGGTTGCAACCTGTCTCGGCATGGCACCCGTTGCGCCGGCGCCGTCATCGCGGCGGCTGCTCGACTTCCAGCCTGTGTTCCGCAACCGCCCGGCAATGGGTTTCATCCTGGGCTACGGGGCGCACTGCTTCGAGCTCTATGCGCTCAGGACGTGGATCGTTGCGTTCTGGGCATTTGTGGCGGCCCGCCATGGCGGCTCGGCATTGCTCGAGCCGATGACGGTCAGCGTGATTGCCACCGTATTGGCGATGCCGGCTAGCATCATCGGCAATGAGGCGGCCATTCGCTTCGGCCGCCACCGCGCCATCGTGCTCTTCATGTGCATTGCCGGCCTCGCAGCGATCTTGATCGGCGCCACCACGAGCGCGGCACCGGGCGTGCTCCTGGCTCTGCTGCTCTTCTACTCCATCGCTATTCCGGCCGACTCCGGAGCCCTGACGTCAGGCATGACTCTCAGCGCCGAGCCCCGGTACCGCGGCGCCACCATGGCCATGCACTCAACCGTCGGCTTTGGCCTGTCGGCGGCTGGCGCCTGGGCCATCGGTGTGTCGCTGGATGCCGGCGGCGGCATGGACACGACGGCCGGCTGGCTCGCGGCGTTTCTTGTCATGGCGGCCGGCGGACTGATGGGGCCGATTGCGATCTGGTGGTCGCTGCGCCGAACCGACGTGACACCGCTCGACTAGAGCAGGCCGCCGCGCAATGCGCGCGGAGTGATGCCGCAGGTTGTGTGGACCGTGCGGATCGACCAGGGCTCGACTCGTCCGGTGCAACTTGGAGTGCAGATTCGGCACGCACAACGTGCGCACATATTCGCTTACGCGGCGATCAGAGGTGCTGCTGGTTGCTGCTACTGCAAGAGCCGCACGACGGTGCCGACGAGTTCCTCCGGACCTGCCGGCTTTTCGAGATGAACGCCCTTGCGACACGCCTCGCTCACATGTTGATAGCCGCTGTAAAGCACGAACGGGACGTCGCGGGCATCGAGAAGGGCGCAAACTTCGCCAGCGTCGCCGTCGCTCAATCCAAAATCGAGAATGGCGGCCGAGAGATCGGGATGGCAGGCAAGCGGCAAGGCATCACGAATGCATCCTGCGCCGAGGACGGAGGCGCCGGCCCCGCGCAGCGACTGCATGATATCCAACGCGATGAGAGGTTCATCCTCGAGGACGAGGATCACATGCCCGGCAAGGACGGTATCGTGCACGGTTGCTACCCCCAGCACGCGTTGCGGGAGAGCGCGGCCGGCCACTCCGCCGCATCGAACCGGCCCGCCCCCACCCGCAAACCATAGGCGCAGCGGAGGGCAGCCCAAATCGAAGACTCGGCCGAAATCGTACACGCAGATGCGCGCAAGACGGGGCCTTCCTGCCATTCCCAGGGCTTTAGCCGAACAGCCGCTCGAACTCGGCCTCGGGGACCCCGTAGAGGCCATTGGCCGTCTCTTCCAGGCCGTCCCGGTCCCTGACCGTGACACTCCCGCGTGCCGTCTCGATCAGGCCCCTGCCTTCGAACGCTTGCAGGGCTCCGGTCACTCCGGCGCGGCGCACACCCAGCATCAGGGCGATGAACTCGTGGGTGAGCACCATCTCATCGTCGTCGACGCGATCACGCGTCATGAGAAGCCAGCGCGCCAACCGCTCCTCGATGTTGCCGCGCGCATTGGCCAAGGCCGTATAGGCGCTTTGCACGGCGAACACGTGCGCATAGCGAAGAAACACTTTCAGCGCTGTCGCGCTCTCCTCGATCACCTGCTGCAAATTCTCCGGCGCAATGCAGTGGCCCGCACCTTCCATTTGGACGAAGACATCGCAGGGTGATCGATCGGCGCCGTGGACCACCGGAAGGCCCGTCATGCCCTCTCGGCCAACCAGGGCGACTTCCGCTTGCCGTCGTTCACCACCCCCCACCGCGACGACGGACGCAATTCCGCTTTCGGGAAAGTACACGGCGCGAACCTGCCTGTTCGCGGATTGCAGGCGTTGGCGGAACTTGAGCGGTGTCGCCTCGAGATGCGGTTGCAGGAGGGCCAGATCCGCATTCGACATCGCGTTCAAGATCCGATTGCGCTGCCCATTGCTGCCTCTGCGATCGATCATCACACCGGCCCTCTCCAGAAAGCCCGAAACAGTCGACGGCACGAATTGCTGTGTGCTCGAAGGTGGCGCCCAGGCCATGTTGCTTTTTGCGTGGCTAGCGCAAACGCCAGTAGAGGTGCCGCCTCTTTGATGTGGCGGCTTCGACGACCAGACGTCGATCAACCCTCGCTCATCGCAACAGGCGTGATGATCGACTGCTCAGAGGCCGGACGCGCTTAGCGAAGACGGGCCGGTGTTGCGTCGTGAACGATACAACATGAACCATCCGCATCACGCACCGTTCCAAGTGGGTGCCTGCAAAGCTCACGGTTCAGACCGGGAGATTGGGTGGAATTGCCGTAGGAAATTACGCACACCTGAGAATTCGGTCATCACGCTCCAGCATCTGCTCACGATGCGCATGGGCTGCCGCGGGACGAAGCCAAGCCGTGGAATGACCCCGCCAACTATGCGTCCAAAGGCGCGAGCCTGATGGGGGAAAAGCGTTCGGCGGGGTTGCGTCTCAACAGCGCGTTGCACGTCGGAGCGGACGCGCGTTGAGCGGACCGGCCGCGTCGGCTAATTCTCATCCGTGCAGTCTCGCCGCCATGCGCAAGAGATAAAATGCAAGCAACATGAGCAGCACGGATCACAGGTTCTGTGTCGCGCCTATGATGGACTGGACCGACAGGCATTGCCGGTTCTTCCATCGGCTGCTGAGCGGGCGCGCACGGCTCTACACGGAGATGGTCGCCGCCGAGGCGATCCTGCATGGCCGGCGCGACCGCTTGCTCGCCTTCAGCGCCGAGGAGCACCCGGTCGCGCTGCAGCTCGGCGGCTCCGACCCGGCACGGCTGGCCGACGCCGCCGCCATCGGCGAGGACTTCGGCTACGACGAGATCAATCTCAACGTCGGCTGTCCGTCGGATCGCGTGCAGGAGGGGCGGTTCGGGGCATGCCTGATGGCCGAGCCGGCGCTGGTGGCACGCTGCATCGCCGCCATGCGCTCTCGCGTGGCCGTGCCGGTGACCGTCAAATGCCGGATCGGCATCGACGAGCAGGACAGCGAGACCGACCTCGAGCGGTTCATCTCGACCGTCGCCGAAGCGGGCTGCCGCACCTTCATCGTGCATGCGCGCAAAGCCTGGCTGCAGGGCTTGTCTCCCAAGGAGAACCGCGAGATCCCGCCGCTCGATTACGCGCGCGTCCACCGCCTGAAGGCAGCCCATCCCGGTCTCGGGATCGTCATCAACGGCGGCATCGGCTCGCTTGCGGAAGCGCGCGCCCACCTCGAGCACGTCGATGGCGTCGCGCTCGGCCGTGCGGCCTATCACAACCCGATGCTGCTGGCCGAGGTCGATTGCGGCCTGTTCGGGGATGCCGCTCGGCCGCCTGCGCGGGCCGACGTGCTCGAAGCGCTCATTGCCTACGCGGAGCAGCACCT
>DATFCC010000258.1:0-10042 GCA_035253505.1 Hyphomicrobiaceae bacterium | reverse complement strand
GTAGAGATCGAGCAGGGTGTCGTAGAGCATGCTTCCGATCGTCTTGCGCAGGTCCCGCCGCGCGGCGTAGATGGCGGCGGGATCGACATCGCGGGCGATCACGCGGGCCAGATCGGCTTCGCTCGGCAGGTACATGAACTGGGCGCGTGCGCCCGGGTCGAGGGCTTGATCGCGCAAGCTGACATCGAGGGCGCCGACGAATGCCCGCGGCTTTTCCGGGCGCTCGCCGGCCCGGATTGCCTTGACCGCCGCAACGAGCACCCGCGTTGCGTAGTCCTGCGCCGCCTGCCAGCGATTGTAGAGGTCGCTGTCATTGGCCATCAGGAACTGCAGGTCGGTGTCCGAATGCGTGATGGTCACGTTGACCGGGGCGGAGAACCCGCGCAGCAGCGACGGCACCGGGCGCGACGGCACATCGCGGAAGCGGAAGGTCTCCGTGCGCTTCGTCAGCTCGATCACGCCGTCCTCGATGGGCTTGCCCGAGGCGAGGTGGAGGGGCACGTCCTGCCCGTTGCCTCCCAGCAGCCCGAGCCTCACCGGGATATGCAGCGGCTTCTTCCTGGCCTCGCCGGGCGTCGGTGAGAGCACCTGGGCGATCGTCAGGTCCGCCGTGCGGTGGCGCGCGTCGTACTTGAGCTGGCAGACGAGCTCCGGCGTGCCCGCCTGCGAATACCAGGTCATGAACTGCTTGAGGTCGCGGCTGTTCGCCTCCTCGAAGCACGCGATGAAATCCTCCACCGTCGCCGCCTGTCCGTCGTGGCGCTCGAAGTAGAGGTCCATGCCCTTGCGGAAGCCGTCGCGGCCGAGCAGCGTCTGCAGCATGCGCACGACTTCCGCGCCCTTGTTGTAGACCGTCGACGTGTAGAAGTTGTTGATCTCGATGTAGCGGTTGGGGCGCACCGGGTGCGCCAGGGGGCCTGCGTCCTCCGGAAACTGCGCCGCCTTCAGGTTGCGCACGTCGCGGATGCGCTCCACTATCGCCGAACGCTCGTCGGCGCAGAACTCCTGGTCGCGGAAGACGGTCAGGCCTTCCTTGAGGCAGAGCTGGAACCAGTCGCGGCACGTGATGCGGTTGCCGGTCCAGTTGTGGAAGTACTCGTGTGCGATCACGCGCTCGATAGCGGCGAAGCTCGCGTCGGTCGCCGTCTCCGGCGAGGCCAGGATCAGCGCGTCGTTGAAGACGTTGAGGCCCTTGTTCTCCATGGCCCCCATGTTGAAGTCGGACACGGCGACGATGTTGAACACGTCGAGATCGTACTCGCGCCCGAACCGCACCTCGTCCCACCGCATGCTGCGCTTGAGCGAATCCATGGCCCACGCGCAGCGGTCCTCCTTGCCAGGCTCGACATAGATGCGCAGGTCCACCTTGCGCCCGGAGGCCGTGGTGAAGTCCGACGCGTAGGAGGCGAGATTGCCGCCGACGAGGGCGAACAAGTAGCAGGGCTTGGGATGGGGATCGCGCCACACCGCGTAGTGCCGCTTGCCGCCCTCGAGCGTGCCGCGCTCCACCGGGTCGCCGTTGGAGAGCAGCACCGGCGCCTCGTTGCGGTCGGCCTCGATGCGCACCACGTAGGTGGCCAGCACGTCGGGGCGGTCGAGAAAATAGGTGATGCGGCGAAAACCTTCCGCCTCGCATTGCGTGCAGTAGATGCCGCGCGACAGGTAGAGGCCCGTCAGGGCCTTGTTCGCCTCCGGATTGCAGTGGCTGACGATCTCGAGCGTGAACGGCTCGCTTGGGAGCTTGCCGATCACCAGCTCGGCCGCAGTCTGCTCGTATTCGCGCGGTTCCAGCTTCCGGCCGTCGAGCCGCACCGCCTCGAGCTCGATGGTCTCGCCGTTGAGGCGGATCGGGCCAGGGTTGCCGGGATAGGCCGGGTTGCGCTTCACCTTCAGCCGCGCGTGCACCCGGGTGCGCGTCGGGTGCAGCGAGACGTCGAGATCGACGGCATAGATCAGATAGTTCGGTGGCCGATAGTCCTTGAGCAGGATCGGGCGCGGCGTGTCGGTCTTCATGGCTGGCGTTCCGGCAAGAAACCCGGGGACGGCGACGCCGGACGGCCCCGCGCTCGCTCAGTCGTCCAGTCATAAAGCAAGCGCTTCGCGGCGCAAGCTTGGCCGGGTTGGCAGGTGGGGCGCGTCGTCGACGGGCTCGGCCGCAGGTTGGGTCAAGCGTCAGCGCGGACCCACGCCTACGCCCAGCTTGCTTGCCGTTGCGTTGGGTCTTCGCTCCGCTCGACCCAACCTCCGCGCTGCTCGATCCGCGTGCGCGCTCGGCGGCCTACCCGAGCTTGCCCATGGCCACGGCAGTGTCGGCCATGCGGTTGGAGAAGCCCCACTCGTTGTCGTACCACGACAGCACCCGCACCAGCCGCCCGTCGACGATCTGCGTCTGCGTGAGGTCGAAGGTGGACGAGTTGGGGTTGTGGTTGAAGTCGATCGACACCAGCGGCTCGTTGGTCACGCCCAGGATGCCCTTGAGCTGCTGCTTGGAGGCATGCTCCATCGCCTTGTTGATCTCGTCCACGCTGGTCTCGCGTCCGGGGATGAACTTCAGGTCCACCACCGAGACGTTGGGTGTCGGCACGCGGATGGCGGTGCCGTCGAGCTTGCCCTTGAGCTCGGGCAGCACCAGGCCGACGGCCGCGGCGGCACCGGTCGAGGTCGGGATCATGTTGACGGCGGCGGCGCGGGCGCGGCGCATGTCCTTGTGCGCCTGGTCGAGCACGTTCTGGTCGTTGGTGTAGGCGTGGATGGTCGTCATGAAGCCCGACTTGATGCCGACGAGGTCGTTCAGCACCTTGGCCACGGGCGCCAGGCAGTTGGTGGTGCAGGACGCGTTGGAGACCACCTTGTGCTCGGCCCTGAGCTTATCGTTGTTGACGCCATAGACGACCGTCAGGTCGGCACCCTTGGACGGCGCCGATACCAGCACCCGCTTGGCGCCGGCTTCCAGGTGCTGGGCGGCCTTCTCCTTGTCGGTGAAGATGCCCGTGCATTCCATGACGATGTCGACGTCCAGCGACTTCCAGGGCAGCTTCTTGGGGTCGCGCTCGGCCAGCACCTTGATGGGGCCGAAGCCGACATCGATGCTCTCGCCCTCGACCTTGACCTCGCCCGGGAAGCGGCCGTGCACGCTGTCGTAGCGCAGCAGGTGCGCGTTGTCCTTGGCCGGGAACAGGTCGTTGATGGCGACCACGTGCACGTCCTTGCGCTTGGCCTCGGCAATGGCCCGCAGCACATTGCGTCCGATGCGGCCGAAGCCGGAAATTGCGATTCTGACTGCCATGCGGTGCTCCTTGGAATTGCAATGCCTCGGCCGTTGCGTCGCGAACGCGGATCTGCCCCGGCGCGGAGCCTGATGCGTTTCCCCGGCCTGCCGGGGGTGAAGCCTTCGATGGCCTCTCCTGCGGCGCAGGGCGTGCGCTGTCAATGTGACACAGCAAGTCCGGTGAACAACGCTTTCGCCTACTGAACCGTTGCACCCTCGCGCGCGTTGGTTGACGATGCAAGGGCCGGCACCTATCGTCGGCTGGGACAGAGGGATGGGCGCCGCAGGCGTTGGCGGTGGTCCAAGAATAGCGGGTTTGTGCAATGGCCGGACGCCAAGCGGCCAAGGCGGGCGGCAAGTCTGCTCCCGTCGCCGCGCGCGGCGCGCGTGTGAAGGCAAGAGGCGGTGCTGGCGGCGGCTCGCTGACAGACCGGCTGGCGGCTGTCGAACGCGAGCGCAATGCCCTCAAGGACGAGCTGGAGCACACCCTCGCCCGTGTGCGCCAGCTCGAGGAGACGCAAGCCAAGGTGCGCGACCGCGTCACCTGGGCGCTCGACACGCTGCGCAGCATTCTCGAGCGCAAATCCTGAGCGCCGCATCGGCGCCCTTCACACATTCGCGAGATCGAAGGATCGCCATTGCGCGCCGGCGATCGGCTTGGCGCGCCTTGAAAATTTGTCCGCCGCTTCGGCCGCTTCCGCACCGCATCCCATCCTCGGGCGCGCGATGACCAGGGAGGAGCAGCGCTACCTGGATGGCGGGGGATACAAGGGGCGATCCAGGCGGCCGGGGACGCGCGCTCCGACTGCCCGGCGGCGCTCGCCGCTTCACGCGGCCGTCAGTCGCGCCAGCACCGCGTCGGATACCTCGAAGTTGGAGTAGACGTTCTGCACGTCGTCGTCATCCTCGAGGCCGGCGACCAGCTTGAGTATGGATGCAGCCTTCTCCTCGTCGACCGCCGTCGTCTGCAGGGGCCTCCATATCGCCTTCACCGAGGCCGCCTCCCCGATTTTCTTCTCGAGCGCCGCGGATACCGTCCCCAGGTCCTCGAAGGCGCATGTGACGAGGTGCCCGTCGGCGCCCGACTGCACGTCGTCGGCGCCGGCCTCGATGGCCGCCTCCAGCATGGCATCGGCGCTGCCGGCGGACGCGGGGTAGGCGATCTCGCCGACGTGGGCGAACATGTGCGCAACGGCTCCCGTGGCGCCGAGATTGCCGCCGTGCTTGGTGAAGATAGCGCGCACGGCGCCGCCCGTGCGGTTGCGGTTGTTCGACAGCGCCTCCACGATGATGGCGACGCCGCCGGGCCCATAGCCCTCATAGCGGATGGCTTCGTAGTTGTCCGTATCGGCGCCTGAAGCCTTCTTGATGGCGCGCTCGATGTTGTCCTTCGGCATGTTCTCGGCGCGCGCGGCCTGGATGGCGAGGCGCAGTCGCGCGTTCATGTCGGGGTCGGGCAGCCCGTTCCTGACCGACACCGTGATCTCGCGCGCCAGCTTGGCAAACAGCTTGGACCGGGCCGCGTCCTGTCGGCCCTTGCGGTGCATGATGTTCTTGAATTGCGAATGGCCGGCCATGGATGTCTCGCGAGGAGAGCAATGGTGCTGTTCAGCAGGCTTATAGGTTGCCCGACGGCTCAAATCCAGACGGCCCGCGACTGGCCCTGCCGCGCACGCGCCGGCGTCGGTCCGCCACGCCCTTGCCAGGGCGCGTGCCACCGGTCCAAGCTTGCGGGCGCGTCCCTACTGGAGCCTCGCCATGGCTGATGCCGCTCAGCGCCCCGCGATTGCGAACGGCACCTACCCGACCACGTGCTGGGAGTGCTCGACCTGCTGCGGCGCCCTCGCCACCGTGCGCGACGGCCGCGTCGTTGACTTCGCGCCGAACCCGGACAATCCCCATTCCAAAGGCGCCTTCTGCATCAAGGGCATCCGCGGCGCGCCGGGCCTCACCTATGGCTCCAACCGCCTCCTCCATCCCATGCGCCGCACCGGGGCGCGCGGCGAGGGCAAGTGGGCGCGCGTCGGCTGGGACGAGGCGCTGGAGGAGATGGCCGAGCGGCTGGCCCAGGTGCGCCAGAAGCACGGGCCCGAATCGATCGTCGGCGCCACCAGCGGTGCCTACTTCAGCCGCAGCCTGATCCTGGCGCTCACGCTGCGCTCCATCGGCTCGCCCAACTGGATGATCAACCAGGACCTGTGCGGCGGCTGCCGCGCGGTCAGCGCTCGTTCGACGGGCCTCGACATCACGCGCGGCGAGGACATCGAGAATACCCGCTGCGCCCTGGTCGTCGGCCGCAACCCGAGCATTGCCGATCCCGTCGAGTGGGCGGCGCTGAAGGCCGCCAGGAAGCGCGGCGCGCGCATGATCGTTGTCGATCCCAAGCGCACACAGGCCGCACAGATGGCCGACCTGTGGCTCGCCCCGCGTGTCGGCACGGACGCGGCGCTGGCCCTTGCCATGACGCAGGTGCTGATCGCCGAGGGCCTCTACGACAAGGCGTTCGTCGCTGCCTCGTGCCACGGCTTCGATGAGCTGGCGGAACGGGTGGCAGCGTTCACGCCCCAGGTCGCCGAGAGGCTTACCGGTGTGCCGGCCGAGAACATCATTGCCGCCGCCCGCATGTACGCCGACGGGCCCTCTACCTTCGTCAGCGGGCACGGCATCGACGCCTTCAGTGCCGGCGTGCAGACCTTCCGCGCCTTTCACTGCCTCGTTGCCATCACCGGCAACGTCGACCGCCCCGGCGGCAACCTGCGCATGCGCACGCCGAAGGGCATGCGCACCTATGGCGAGCTGCTGCACATGCAGGAGTTTCGACTCCCCGCCGAAGTCGAGCAGCGCACCATCGGTGCCGAGCACTATCCCCTGTGGGCCGGTCCCAAAGGGTGGCAAACTGCCTGCCACAACCCGTCCGTCATCGATGCCATGCTGACCGGGCGGCCGTATCCCGTGCGCGCCCTCTACGCCAGCGGCGTCAACATTCTGGTCACCTATCCCAATACGCGCCGCACGATCGAGGCGCTGCGATCCCTCGACTTCGTTGCGGTCGCGGCGCACGCCATGACACCCACAGCGGAACACGCCGATATCGTTCTGCCCAAGACCACCACGCTCGAGGAGGAGGAGGTCTCCTTCATGCCCTCGGGGCCGACGGTGCTGTTCACGCGCGCGGTGGTGCCGCCGCAGGGCGAAGCGCGGAGCGAGATCGATATTGCCGTGCCGCTGCTCGACAAGATGGCCGCGCGCCAGGCCCTGGCACGTCACTTGCTGCCGTGGCGCTCGCAACGCGCGTTCAACACCTACCTTCTCGGCGATTCCGGCATCCGCATCGAGGACCTGGAGCGCACCGGCTACCACCAGGTGACCGGTGCTGAGCCGCGAACTGCCCGCCCGTTCGCCACGTCCACCGGCAAGATCGAGCTCTTCTCCACGGTGATGGCCGCTGCCGGCCTCGATCCGCTCCCCTCCTACACGCCGCCGCGCCGCGAGCGACTGCCCGAGCAGACGGCCCGCCGCTTTCCGCTCCTTCTCATCACCGGGGACCGCGAGAAGAGCTACCACCACTCGCGCTTTCGCGATCAGCCCTGGGCGCTCAAGGTCTCTCCCGACCCGCGCCTGACCATGCATCCCGGAACGGCGCGGCAGCTTGGCCTCGACGATGGCGCGTGGGTGCACCTGGAGATCGCAGGCGGCAGCGGCACCTGCCGGCTGCGCATCAAGCTGTCGGACGCAACACCGCCCGACGTGGTCAACACCGGTATGGGCTGGTGGCTGCCCTCCGACCCGTCACCGACGCACGGCGCGCTCGACGTCAACATCAACGCCGCCCTCGACTACGGTGGCCCCTACGATCCCGTCACCGGCTCGCCCGACATCCGCGGCCTGCCCTGCCGCGTGACCTTGATCGCCTCTGAACGCGTTGCTTGATCCGCTAGCCGGAAACGTCATCCCCGCGCAGGGGCTATGATGTCGATTTGTGAAACGCCACCCATCGTCCGTGTACACGATGGGCGACCGGTATGCGCGAACCCGACCCCACAAACGTCATCCCCACGCAGGCGGGGATCCACGCAAGTATCAGCATCCTGCGGCACGGTGCCGTGGATGCCCGCCTCCGCGGGCATGACGTTGGAGTGCGATGAGTCGGTACAGCGGCCGCCCGCGGATTGCGTCCACTATAGCGCGTCGATCACGCCGACCACCGTGATCAGCTCCTCGCGCGTCAGCCCGCCGTGATGGCCGTAGAAATCGTTGCGCATCTTGCCGGGCTCGTGCCACCACACGAAGTGGCCGAGGTACGGCAGCACGAGAATGTCGCCCAGGCGCCGGCGCAGCTCGGGGCAGACCGATTGCGGATCGCCGAACAACCCCTCCTGCAGCGCCTCGTCCATCGGCATCACCAGCGCGATGCCGTCGAGCTCGCGGCGCAGCAGCACCAGCACATCATCGCGCCGGTCGGGCCGCACGTGCAGGAAGACGTCGCGCGGCGAGCCGTTGGGGTAGATCGGATTGCCGGTCGGGCTCACCGGCAGGCAGGATGCAAGCTCGGGAAATCGCTCGTTGAGATAGAGCGTGCGGCGCGCATCGGCATAGACGTGACCGTGGTCGGCGGTGAAGAGGTAGAGCGTGTTGGGGCTGTGCACGTCCTGGAAGATCTCGTCGAACGTGCGCCAGAAGCTCGCGACCTCGGCGGCGTGGTAGCTGCTGCCGGGCCCGTGCGCATGCGCGATGAAATCGAGCGATGCCCAGTAGAAGCTGAGCCACGCCTTGCCGGCGATGCCCGCCAGTGCCTCCTTCATCTGCACCAGGCCTTCCGCCGGCGTGCTGTGGCGCACGACCTCCGCGCCGGCGCTGGCGATGCTGTTATAGGCGGACGCCGCGTAGCTGCGGTGTGCGAACTGGATCGAGCGCACGCCGGCGGCGGCTAGGCGGCGATGCACCGTCTCATGCACCTCGAGCAGCTTGCCCGGGTCGTAGCCCTTGCGCACGCAGGCATCCGGAGGATGCCGGCCGAGCGGCGTGAAGGCCAGCGACTGGATCACCTCGCCATAGGCCGGGACGTAGATGTTCCACTCGTAGAGGGCGTGCCGTGCCGGCAGCACGCCGAGGTTCATGGTCGACACCGATGCCGCCGTCGTCGAGGGAAACAGCGCCGATACCGGCGTCAAGATACCGTTTTCAGCGACCCGGCTGGTGGCGCGAAAGCGGGTGCGATAGTCCTGCCAGAACTGCCAGCCGAACGAATCGACGAAAACCTGCACCACCTTGTCCGGCTGCGGGTAGGTTCCGCCGAAGCAGTCGGCCGGCAGAATCGGTCCCCGCCGTGCTCCGGCCAGCAGATGTTCGACAGTGTTCGGAATATTGCCGAACGAGTAGTCGTCGTAGATCGGCTTGAGCAGGCGGTCGCCGAGCGGCTGAAACCGCGTCAGGGAACGTTCGTTGATCACGGGTTGCGCCCTTCCGCGGCCGATTAAGCTTTCGTTAACCGTTCCAACCTAGCGTCCGCCTCAGGGATGCGGAAGCATTCTGGGACCAGTCGCCCGGCTGCCCAAGGGCGGCTACCCGGGAGCCGCGAGTATCAGCTCTCTGCAATAATGGAGGACGGAATTGGCCGTCTTCTGGAACAACGCAACTCTCTTTCTCAACTCTCGACCCAGAACAGCGGCTCGGTAGGTGCTAAAACACCACCGAGCCGCAATCCTTTCGTGCGCACGGCAAGCCCCGTCCGATCGTCGATCTCGACGGCCAGCCCGGAGAGGGTCGCGGGGCCCATGGCCGGCTCGAACCGGCCCTTGGGGATCTTGGTCAGGAAGCGGTTGATGGGCTCCGCCGCCTCCATGCCCAGCACCGATTCGTAGTCTCCGCACATGCCGACATCGGATATGAACGCCGTGCCGCGCGGCAGCACACGCTCGTCGGCGGTCGGCGCATGCGTGTGCGTTCCCACCACGCAACTCGCGCGCCCGTCCACGAAGTAGCCCATCGCCTGCTTCTCGCTGGTGGCCTCGCCATGAATGTCGACGACGATGGCGTCGGCGCCGCGCTTGAGGCCGCACGCTTCGATCTCCCGGTCGACCGCCCGAAACGGGCAGCCGAGCTCCGGCATGAACACCAGGCCCATGGCGTTTATCACGAGCACGTCGCCGCCATTGGCGGCCTTGAACAGCCCCACGCCCTTGCCCGGGGTGCCGGCCGGATAGTTGATCGGCCGCAACAGGCGTTCGTGTCGCTCGATGAAGACGAGGGCGTCCTTCTGATCGAAGGCATGGTTGCCGAGGGTCACCACGTCGGCGCCGGCCGACAGCAGCTCCTCCAGGATTGCTTCGGTGATGCCGAAGCCGCCCGCCGCGTTCTCGCCATTGACGACGACGAAGTCGAGCCGGTAGCGCGCTCTGAGGCGCGGCAGCTCCTGCAGCACCACGCGGCGGCCGGCGCGGCCCACGACATCGCCGAGAAACAACAGACGCATCCAGCTAGTCCGCACACCTGAGAGGGCCTGACGGCCGCAACACCCAGTCGAGCCGTTGGTCATAGTCGAGATGCGGCACCGCGTCGACCTGCTGCTCGTCGTAGGCCAGCCCCACCACGACAATGGGCTTTCTCGAGCGCAGCTTCTGGAGGGTGCGGTCGTAGAAGCCGCCGCCGTAGCCGAGCCGCCAGCCGGCGGCGTCGAAGGCCAGCAGCGGCGCGAGCACAACGTCGGGCTCGAGCTCCGCCTTGTCCGCCTTGGGCTCGGCTATGCCCCACACCGCCCGGTCCATGGCATCGCCC
>DATFCC010000257.1:0-7100 GCA_035253505.1 Hyphomicrobiaceae bacterium | reverse complement strand
CCAGCTCGGCCAGCGTCGGCAGGCGCACGCCTCTCTCTCTCAGCCGGGCGACCGCGCGACGGCGAATCTCGCCGTCCTCCACCCGAACCGGAAAGTCGAACGGGCCTGCGCTTGCCTGCTTTCCCATGGGAGTTCGCAACCGTCCGGCCGAACCGTTCCTATTGTCCTATTCTTAGTACAAGTTGCTCCTGCCTGTCACTCACCCCCGATCTCCGTCCCCGAGGGGCTCAATCGGCCTGAAGCTTCATCTCCGGCAGCGGAACGACCCGGATATCGGCCTTCTCGAGCGCCTCGCGGATGCCGCGCGCCACGGCCACACCGGTTGCCTCGTCGCCGTGCACGCACAGCGTATGCACCTTGACCTTGATGCGCTTGCCGCTGAGCGCCACGATCTCGCCGTCCCTGACCATGCGCAGCGCCTGCTCGGCGGCCGCCTTCGGGTCCTTGAGCACGGTGTTGGGCAGATTGCGCGAGGCGAGGTTGCCGTCATCGCCGTAGCGCCGGTCCGGGAAGCCTTCCAGCGCCATGGGCAACCCCAGCTTCTCGGCAGCCTTCTGCATCTGCGAGCCGTAAAGGGCCACGTAGATGATGTCCTTGTCGACCGCCTTGATGGCGCGACCGAGGGCCATGGCGTAACCCTCGTCCTCGGCCGCCATGTTGTTGAGGGCGCCGTGCGCCTTGAGATGCGTGACCTTGAGGCCCGCGTAGGCTGCCATGGCCTGCAGGGCTCCGATCTGGTAGGCCGTGATGTACTCGAGATCCTGCGGCTTCATCTGGATGCGCCGCCGGCCGAAGCCCCACAGGTCGTTGAAGCCGGGGTGCGCGCCGACGCTGACCCCCAGCTCCTTCGCCATCATGCACAGCCGATGCATGGTGTTGGCATCGCCGGCGTGGAAACCGCAGGCAACGCTGGCGGACTTGATGATTTTCATCAGGTCGGCGTCGTTGCCGATGTCGTAGGCTCCCCACCCTTCCGCAATGTCGGCATTGAGGTTGACTGCGTTGGCCATGTGCGAACGTCCTTGGAGACTTGGGCATCGGGCATGCCGCGCATCGTGCGCGACGCCTGCGCAATTGGTACTATCTAAGGGAAGACCGCACAATGCAGCCATCCACGGCATGGCTCCTAATCTTGTGGCGTGATGGCCCTTGCCCATCCACGCGCTCAACGACTAGGCAGGCGTGGGCTCGGGAACGCAGCCCGGCAACGACGAGGACGACAGGGTATGGCCATCCGCGCGCGCAGACCTTTGGCCGGCACGGACGCGGGCAGCCGCATCCCGCGCTACCTGCAGGTCGCTTCCGTGCTGCGGCGGCGCATTCGTGACGGCCGCTGGGCGGTGGGAGACAAGATCGCCACGCTCGAAGAGCTGGAGCGCGAGTTCGGCGTCGCCCGCGTCACCGTGCGCCAGGCCATCGACCTGCTGCAGGGCGAAGGCATGGTCAAGTCCTTCCAGGGGCGAGGCACCTTCGTCACCAAGGCGCCCGACAACGACCGCTGGATCCAGCTTGCCACCGACTGGGACAGCCTGATCGCTCCCATCCGCAACAACGTTCCCCACCCGCTTCCGGCGGGCCAGCAGCCGCCGCCCAGGCTGGAGGAAGGCGATGGTGCGCCGGCCCCGGCGTACGTTTTCCTGCGCAGCGTGCAGAAGCAGGCCGGGCGCACCTACGCCTATGCCCGCGTCCATCTCGCCAAGCACATCCACGCGCGTGCTCCGAAGCTCTTTGCCTCTCGTGTGGCGCTGGCAGTGCTGTCGGAGTTGAAGGGCCTCGAGATTTCGCGCGCCCACCAGACGCTCGCCATCGGTGCCGCCGACATGGAGGCGGCGCAAGCGCTGGGTATCGCCCTCAACGCGCCGACGGCAGAGGCGCGCTGCGTGGTGGCGGACGCCAGCGGCACGGTCATCTACATCGGCGAGATCACCTACCCCGGCGATCGCGTGCACCTCAACATCGAGCTGATCGGCCAGGCGACGGCCTGATCGTGCCCGCGCGGCTTGCATCGCGCCGGCGCGCAGCCGCCCCCTACGCAAGGACCGGCAAACTTGTGCTAAGGATAGTACAAGTCGGCTGCAGCAGGGTACGGTACGGGGAAATGGCGGAACAGGGAATCGGCGCACGGCTCCTCCGCAAGGAGGACGACCGCTATATGCGCGGTCGGGGCCAATTCGTCGGCGACATCAAGCTGCCGGGCATGCAGGACGTGGCCTTCCTGCGCAGCCCGCTCGCACACGCCCGCATCAAGGCCATCCGCATCCCGCCGGAGCTGCAAGGCCGCGTGTTCATCGCAGAGCACCTTGGCGGCGTTTCGGCCATACGAGCGGACACCACCCTGCCCGGCTTCAAGTCGTCGCTGCAGCCGGTCCTCGCCACCGGCAAGGTGCGCTATGTGGGCGAGCCGGTCGCCATGTGCGTGGCGCCGACGCGGGCCGAGGCCGAGGATCTCGCCGCCGAGATCGACCTCGACCTCGAGCCCCTTGGCGCCGTCGTCGACATGCTGGAGGCGCGCAAGCCGGGTGCGTCGCTGGTCCATGAGCACTGGGGCGACAATCTCTTCCTCACCACGAGCATCGATGTCGACTTCGAGGCGGTCAAATCCCGCGCCGCCGTGTCGGTCACGCGCGAGCTCAGGACCGCCCGCCAGGTCATGAGCCCGATCGAGGGTCGCGGCGTGGTGGCCCAATGGCACTCGCGCCTCGGCCAGCTCGTCATGCACACCTCCACTCAGCAGCCGCACATCGTGCGGTCGGGCCTGGCGGAGTGCCTGGGCATCGACGAGGGCCAGATCCGCGTCGTCGCGCCCGATGTCGGCGGCGGCTTCGGCTACAAGGGCATCCTGCTGCCGGAGGAGGTTGCCCTCGCCTGGGGGACGCGCCGGCTGGGCGTGCCGCTGCGCTGGATCGAGGACCGGCGCGAGAACCTGACGGCCAACGCCAATTGCCGCGAGCACCATTACGTGCTCACGGCCTATGCCGACGCCGATGGCCGGCTGCTGGCATTGGATTGCGAGGCCACGGTCGACTCGGGCGCCTACTCGGCCTATCCGTTCTCGGCCTGCCTGGAGGCGGGCCAGGTCGGATCGATCCTGCCGGGGCTTTACGACTTCCCACACTACCGGTGCCGCACCTACTCGGTCGCCACCAACAAGCCGCCCATTCTTCCCTACCGCGGCGTCGCCCGCACCGGCGTCTGCTTCGCCCTCGAGGTGACGCTGGATGCGCTGGCGCGCCGCATCGGCATCGAGCCCAACGACCTGCGTTTCAAGAGCCTGGTCCGGCCCGAACAGATGCCGTTCGACAATATCGCCAAGCGCCATTTCGATTCCGGCGACTACCCGGAGGCGCTGCGGCGCGCAATTGCGGCCGTCGGCTTCGACCGGGTGCGCGAGCGGCAGAAAAGCCCCGAGCCCGATGGCCGCCTGATCGGCATCGGCTTCGGGATGTACTCCGAGCAGGCCGGCCACGGCACCAGCGTCTACGCCGCATGGGGCATACCGTTCGTGCCGGGACACGAGCCGGCGCTTGCCCGTTTCACGCCCGACGGCGGGCTCGAGCTGCGGATCGGCGCACACAGCCACGGCCAGGGCCTGGAAACGACCCTTTCGCAAGTCGCCCATTCGATCCTCGGCGTGCCGCACGAGCGCATCCGCCTGGTGCACGGCGACACCGCCGAGACTCCGTACTCGACGGGCACCTGGGGATCGCGCTGCATGATCATGGCGGGAGGCGCGGTGGCCGCGGCGTGCGACGAGCTTGCCAACCGCGTGCTCAGGATCGGTGCGGGACTGCTGCAGGCGCGGCGCGAGGAGGTGCGGCTCGAAAACGGCGCCGTTGTGGGCCCCTCCGGGCGCATCTCGGTGGCCGACGTGGCACGCACCTGGTACCGGCGACCGCAAGACCTGCCGAACGACGTCGACCCCGGAGGGCTGGAGGTTACCGCCGGCTACAAGGCAAAGCGCGACACGGGCACCTTCAGCTATGCGGCGCATGCGGCCGTCGTTGGCGTCGATCCCGAAACGGGCGAGGTTGAAATCCTCGATTACGTGGTCGTCGAGGATGGCGGCACGCTGGTCAACCCGATGATCGTCGATGGACAGATCATCGGCGGCACCGCCCAGGGCATCGGCACCGCCCTCTACGAGGAGATGGCCTTCGACGCGCACGGCCAGCCGCTCGGCTCCACGCTCTCCGACTACCTCCTGCCCGGCCCCACGGAAATGCCCGAGGTCCGCATCGTGCACATGGAGACGCCCTCGCCCTACACGCGCTTCGGCCAGAAGGGGATCGGTGAAGGCGGCGCCATCGCACCGCCCGCCGCCATCACCAACGCTGTCAATGACGCCCTGAAGAGCCACGGTGCGGAGCTGCTCGTCTCGCCCATCACGCCGCGGCGCATCTACGAGGCGGTCGAACGGGCGCGTGCCAAGGCAGTCGCCGCATGAAGTCCGCGGCCTTCGACTACACGCGTCCCGCGTCGGTTGCAGAGGCGCTGCAGAGTCTGGCGGCCAACCCGAACGCCAAGGTCCTGGCGGGGGGCCAGACACTCGGCCCCATGCTCAACCTGCGGTTCGCTCAACCGGCCCTGCTGGTGGATATCACCCGCATTCCGGAGCTGGCTGCAGTGTCCGAAGATGCCGAAAGCATCAGCATCGGCGCCACCGTCACCCACGCCGCCATCGAGGATGGGCGGGTGCCCGACCCGACGGCCGGCTTTCTGGGGCGCGTTGCCCGCGGCATTGCCCATCGCGCCGTGCGCACGCGCGGCACCATCGGCGGCAGCCTCGCCCATGCCGATCCGGCCGCCGACTGGCTGGCCTGCCTCACCGCCCTCGATGCGGAAATTGCGATCGCGGGTGAGCGCGGCACGCGCCTGGTCGCCCTCACGCGCTTCGCGCGCGGCGCCATGGAGACTGACCTCGGCGCGGACGAGCTGTTGGCGGCAATTCGCATCCCGCGTGTCCCGCGCGGCACCCGGTTCGGCTTCCACAAGATCTGCCGCAAGGCGGGCGAGTTCGCGGAGGCCATCGGAGTTGCGGTGTGCGCACCGGGGGGACGCATCATTCGTTTGGTCGCCAGCACCGCGAACTGCCTGCCTGTTGTCTGCGGTAAGGCGAACCTCGGTAGCGGAGCCGGTGTGGGCGCGGAGGAGATTCAACGCTGGCTCGCGGACGCCGGCCTGACTGGCGATTCCTACGAGCTCAAGCTGGCTGCAGTCGCGGCTCACCGCGCCGTCGCCGAGGCGATGGCGCCATGATCCGCATCGGCCTCACGGTCAACGGCCGCAAGGTGTCCGCCGAGGTGGCGCCCCGCACGCATCTCGCCGATTTCCTGCGCGAGCACCTTCTGCTGACCGGCACCCACATCGGCTGCGAGCACGGCATCTGCGGCGCATGCACGGTGGAGATCGACGGGGAGATCGCGCGCTCGTGCATCACCTTCGCCGCCGCCTGCGACGGTGCCAGCATCACCACCATCGAAGGCTTCGACGATGATGCGCCGATGGCCCGCCTGCGCCAGGCCTTCACCGAAGCGCACGCCCTGCAGTGCGGCTATTGCACGCCGGGCATGCTGATCGCCGCGCGTGATCTCGTGCGGCGCAAGGGCCGCCTGTCACGCGCCGAGATCCGCAAGGAAATGAGCGGCAATCTCTGCCGCTGCACCGGATACCAGGGCATCATCGATGCCGTCGAGCGGGTCATGCAGGACGGCGGCAGCGTGGCGGATGCGCCCGCCAAAGACCGTCGCTGGCTCGGACCGATGCCGGGACCCGCAGCCGGAGTGGACGCAGATGCCGCCAACCCGCCTGTTGCGGCCCAGCGGCGAATGCCGCCCCCGCCGGCTCTCAGCCGGCCGGCCGGACCCGCCACCATCACGGTGCGAGTCGGCCCCGTCGAGCAATCGCATGGAGAAACCCGCATCTCGCAGAGCTTCGACCTGCCCCATCCCCTCGACGCGGTATGGGACTTCATGTCGGACATCGAGAAGGTTGCCCAGTGCATGCCCGGGGTCACCCTCGACGGCGCGCCTGCCGGGGAGCTCGTTTCCGGCCGGCTCGAGGCTCGGGTCGGGCCGATTGCGGCAAGCTTCGCGGGACAGGGCACGATCAGGACGATGCCGGAGGAGCACCGGCAGGTCATCCAAGGCCAGGGCGGCGATCGCAAGAGCGGCTCGCGCGCATCGGGCAGCGTCGACTATCGCCTGTCGCCCGCCGATGCCGGGAGCGCCACACCTGTCACCCGGGTCGACGTCGTGATCAGCTATACGCTCGCAGGTCCCCTGGCGCAGATCGGACGCAGCGGCCTCGTGCGCGATCTGGTGCGCCGCATCGGCGAGGCTTTTGCGCAGAACGTGGACGCCCGTTTGCGCGACCCGGCCGCGAATTTGCCAACGGCTCGCCTCGGCGGTCTCACACTCCTGTGGCAGGTGGTCTCCGATCGCGCCAGGGCGGCTTGGCGTTCCCTGTTCGCGCGGCGTGGCTGATAGCCGTCAGCCCCACAGGCCGTATTCGTCCCAGCGCGACTTCGGCACCTCGGCGCCCAGCTCGAAGACGAAGGTCGTTGCCTTCATGTAGTCGGCCGCCAGGGTGCAGGTGAAGGCGATGGCGTACCAGCGCTGCTTCACGCGCACCGCGCCGCCTTTGGCAGTGAGGCGCGCGCCCTCCAGCACGGCGCGCCCGAAGATGGACGTCTTCATGCGATCGGCTTCGCGCAGGCGCGGGTCACGACGGACAGTTTCCAGGCCCTTGATGATGCAGGCCTGGTGCGCGCGCTCCTCGGGATCGAGCTTGCGCATTGCCTGCTCGAAAGGGCTGGCGCCGGTAAGCAGAGGTGCGCACGCGATTGCAACCAGCATCAGGAGCGATTTGTGCATCCATCTTCCCCCAAGGAGCACGTGCCGCACGCTCCGCCTCGCGGCGGGCGGGCACAATGGGGGTATTCACGTGAGCTGGCAACACGCTGTCCGCGATCAGGGCATTTGAGAATTGGAGGCCTGCGGGGCCTGGCGGGCGTGAAGGTACTGGGCGGGCGTTTTTCCGCCAAGGGCGCCGTGTGGACGCCAGGTGTTGTATCGATGCTGGAAGGCGTCGACGAGCGGGTT
>DATFCC010000256.1:0-4230 GCA_035253505.1 Hyphomicrobiaceae bacterium | reverse complement strand
GGAGAGCGTCGAGCGCGGACAGCCGCGCGCCGTTCCGTCGCGGTCGAACCCGCCGCCGCAAGGCTCGCCCGCGCCGCGACAGCCTGCCGGGGAGGAGCGGACGGGCGCCCCCAAGACGCAAAAGACCAAGCCGGCAGCCGCCCCGAAGGCGGCAGGAGCCAGCGAGGGCAGCCCATCGCGGTCCCCGCCCCCCAAGGACGCAGCTCGCACGCGACCCGCGCCTGCGCCCACCATCACGACGGCGCCGGGCAGCGAGGAGCCGCGCGAGACGGGCGGCGGCCGCGAGGGCGACCTCGGCAACGCGGGACAGAACTGAGCGAGCGGTAGGATCGGCCCCATGAGCTGGCGGACAGGCAGCGCCATGGTCACCGTCGTTGCGGCCGGCGGCTGCATCCTTGCGCATCTGGCGACGCCTGCCGGTGCAACTATCTCCTCGCTGCGCTCTTCGTCCGCTCCCGGGCTTTCGCTGCTCCACAAGGCCGCCGACTCCGGCATCGACATCGTGCGCATGCCGCCCCGGCCGCCGAGCCCGCCATCGCCCGCAGGTCCCTCGGTATCGCCGCAGCCTCCGGTCGCGCCGCCGCCTTCCTATCCACCTGCTGCTCCGCCTGCGCAGGCCCAGGGCCGGCTGGTGAAGGCGACGGTCAGGGTCGGCAGCCAGCCGCGGACCCCGCAACGCGGCTGGCTCGGCGTGCAGATGGACGGGCTCGAGCCCTCCCTGATGAAGGCGCTCGCGGTCCCCGCGGCCGACGGCGTGCTCATTCTGGAGGCGTCGGCAAACGGGCCGGCGTCACAGGCGGGACTGCGACTGGGCGACGTCATCATCAGCCTCGATCGGCGTCCCGTGCAGTTCAACGACCTGCGCCAGCGCGTTGCGGCGTTCGCTCCCGGCACGGAGGCCGAGTTCGAAGTCTGGCGCGTCGCCGCGGACGGCGACGACTTCCTGCAGACGCTGCGGCGGTTCGCCGACGAGGGCAACGCCGACGCCATGTTCCGTCTGGGCCGCACGTATGCGGCGGGCCTCGGCGTCGCGCGCAACGATACGGAGGCCGTGGCCTGGTATCGCAAGGCCTCCGCCGCCGGCAACGCATCGGCCAGCACGGCGCTCGCGGTCGCGCTGATCGATGGGCGCGGGGCGGGCAAGGATCCGCAAGAGGGTGTGCGACTGTTGCGCGCCGCCGCCGACAAGGGCAACACCGATGCCATGTACCGTCTCGGCATCGTGCTGTCCGAGGGCAAGGTGACGGCCAAGGATACGGCGGAGGCGCTTCGGCTGTTCACACGCGGCGCCGAGGCCGGCCACGTGCCTTCGATGCTGGACCTGGCCCTGATGTACAACAACGGCGAGGGCGCCACCGCCGATCCGGCGAAGGCCGCACAGTGGTACAAGCGTGCTGCAGACCTGGGCAGCACTCCCGGCATGGTCAACCTGGGATTCATGCACCAGCAGGGCAAGGGCGTAGAGCGAAACGACATCACGGCGGTCGCGCTCTACAGAAGGGCCGCCGCCGAAGGCAATCCCTCCGGCATCCACAATCTTGCGGCCATGCTCGACAGCGGCCGCGGCGTTGCGCGCAAGGATCCCGAGCAGGCGGCGCAACTGATCATGCAGGCCCTGGACCTGCGCAATGAATTCACTTTCAGGCAAATGTCGCAGAATTCGCGCGCGTGGAGCCCCGAATTTCGCCGCGCGCTGCAAAAGAGATTGCGCGATGCCGGATTCTACTCGGGAAAAATCGACGGCGAGTTGCGCGACACCACGGTTACGGCCATCAGCGCCTACATGAACCGCGCGCGCTGATCGGCTCCCGCCATGCTGCATTGCGCGATCAAGCCAAGCTTCAGGTCACGCAACGATAGTCTCGCGAACTCGGCACGATGCGCAGGTGATTTGACATCGTCGTGAGCAGAATGCGCACACGCGGTCGTGTCATTGCCATCGCCATATTTGCTCGATACGCTGGCGGTTCGTCGAGTAAGAAGGAGCGTAAGATGGCCATCCAGATTGTAATGGATCGCACAGGCGATACGCGGCACGAGTTCGACGTAGCCGACTCGGATGCGGTAGCGCTCGCGGAGGAACGCTTCCGGCAACTGACGGGCAAGGGATTTCGCGCCGTGGCCCTGACCGGTGACGGCACACCCGGCAAGCTCGTCGACAAGTTCGATCCGACCGTCGAGCAGACCCTCTTCCTTCCGCAACTGCAAGGCGGTTGATGGAGCGGGTCCGTAGCCTTCTGAGGGGCCTGCTTGGCCGGGCCCTCAGCGAGCATGGGCGAGGGGCACCGGCGCTCACCGATATCACCATCGAGCGGGCGACCGGGCGCTTCGAGCCGAGGCTCGGGGCGCATTTCGCCAACGGCTATTGCACCTGGACACCCATACGCGCGGACGACTGTTACGCCGTCTGCGAGCGTTACGCGGCCTGGGACCTGCCCAGTCTTCGCCGCGCATTGCTGTGTGAAGCGCACGAGATCTACGCGCGCATGTGTGCGGAGCGCGTGGCGGAAGCCGGACGGCGGCGCGAGCGCAGGGGTCTGGCCGCCGCTTTCCTCGAGCGGCTGAGGCGGCGGGCGAGAGGCCGGGGAGAAAACGAGGGCGCCCGATCCGATGGGCCGGGAGGCGAGAGTGAGCTGGCGCCGCGACGGCACGATACCCAGCGGCGGCTGCTGGAATGGTGGGCCCAGCAGCGCAACGACTACGCGCGATCCGCCGTTTTCGGCGTGGGGCTCGGCGGCGACATCGGCAGCCGCCGGGCGCAGGAGCGCGGCCTCAAGCTGCTCAAGGAGAACCTGACGGCCGCACAACGCCGGCAGTACGAGAAGTACGGCTACTTCGAAGTGCTCGGCGGCAAGACCGGCAAGCGCTATCGCATCCGTCACGGCCGGCAGATGAACATCGAGCAGTTGGATCGCAACGGCCGCCGCGTCTGTGGCTGGTGCTTCTTCCCGCAGGGCAATCTCGTCTCAGGCGACGTGATGCTGGGGCAGAAGCTGGCGCTGGAGCTGTTCGAGGGCGACGCCCTGCGGATCGCCAACCGCTTCTAGCTGCGTCGCGAGCGTCGCTCGCCATTGTCGTTCCATCAAAGTGCACGGTTGCCGCCATCAGGGCCGGCGCCGAAGCCCGTAACGCGCCCGGAAGGAAGTGCGAGGGCGCAGGAACCCTTGGCAGGGGAGCCGCGGCGGAGTTAGCTACCCCGATCGCGGCAGCATCCCAGGAGGCAGTGTGCCGACTTTCGAGCGCGCGTGGCTCGGCAGCGTCCCGGCCATGCGCCATGAGCAGCACTTCGGCAACCGGCTGGTGCGGTGCTTCGCCGAGCGGCCCAGGAACGCCTACGAGCTGCTCGCAAGCGCCGCGGCGCGCCGGCCGGATGGCGAAGCGCTGGTATGCGGCAACGAGCGCCTCACGTATCGCGAGTTCGAGGGCGCCGTCGCGCGGTGTGCGGCGGGGCTCACGGCGGTAGGCATCGCGAAGGGCGACCGCGTGGCCATGCTGCTCGGCAACGGCATCGCGTTTCCCATCCTGCTGTTCGCGGCGCTGCGCATCGGGGCCATCGCCGTGCCGATGAGCGTGCGCGAGCAGTCTCAGGGCCTCGCCTACATGCTCCGGCATTGCGGTGCGAGGCTGCTCGTCTGCGATGCGGATGTCGCCGAGCGGGTGCCCGATCCGGTGGCGGTGCCGCACCTTATGCGTCGCGTCTTGATCGAGCCGGGTGCGTCGTACCGGGACATGGCGCTCCTTGCGGACGCCCCCGGCGGAGCCCCGGCAATGGCGGAGGAGGAGGATACCGCCATCATCCTCTACACCTCGGGCACAACCGGCCAACCCAAGGGGGCCATGCTCGCGCACCTGGGCATCTGCCACTCCGCGCTGCACTACGAATGCTGCATGGGGCTCAACTCCGGTGACCGCGCCATCGCCGCCGTGCCCTTGAGCCACGTCACCGGCATCGTGGCACTCATCGTCGCCATGGTGCGCGCCGCTGCCACGCTGATCATCATGCCGGCCTTCAAGGCCGGCGATTTCCTGCGCCTTGCAGCACGCGAGCGTATGACGCATTCGCTGATGGTGCCCGCCATGTACAACCTGTGCCTGCTTGAGCCTGGCTTCGAGCCGGCAGGTCATGCGGCCTGGCGCGTGGGGGCCTACGGCGGGGCCCCCATGGCGCCGTCGACGATCGCGCGATTTGGCGAGCTGCTTCCGGGCCTTTCCCTGATGAACGCCTACGGC
>DATFCC010000255.1:0-5079 GCA_035253505.1 Hyphomicrobiaceae bacterium | reverse complement strand
CTGAAACGTGATCGGAGCCTGGCGCGCCAGGCTCCGATCACGTTTCAGACGGTGTGCGCCATCACTCCGAGATCACAAGCGCCACGTCTCGATTGCTCGGATCGACGATGACGACATCATTCTCGGCCACGATGTAGCGATACCCCTCGAGCTCCGGGATCTCTGTCATCACGTCTCGCGGGAAGGCAAGCAGCTCGACGTCGCGTGGAACCTCCACACCCAGGGCCAGCCGGGTGTGCACGTTGGCGCGCCGCTCCCTGGACACATGCTCAGAGACGAACCGCATCTGCTCGCGGGAGAGCGTCAGTCGGGCCTTGCCTGCCGGCGGACGCCCGGCATGCTGCGTGCCGGTGACGATCACATCCACAACCTCATACGACCGCGGATCGACGATGCAGAGGGTGTCGTCCTCGGTCACGATGTAGCTGTAGCCGCGATAGGACGGCGCGATGTCGATGATGGCCGCCGGAAGCGGCAGCAGGCGGACAGACCGCGGTACGCGCGTGCCGATATTCACACGCACGTTGATCTTGGTCTTCTGGAACCGCCCTTCGCGCATCAGACGTTCACGCACGTCCGTGCGCTGCTGATCCGTCACCTGAACGCGGCCGCTCTGGCCCTGTTCGGGGCGATTCTCGGTCGACTTCGGCGCGCCCTTGTCGGGGCGGGTTTCGGTCGACTTGGGCGTACCCTTCTCGGGGCGGGTCTCGCTCGACTTGGGCGTGCCCTTCTCAGGACGCGTCTCGGTCGACTTCGGGGTCCCCTTCTCCGGCCTCGTCTCCGTGGATTTGGGCGACTTCTTGTCGGTGTCGGGCCGCTCGCTGGACTTCGGCCGCTGTTTCTCGGCCGGGCCCTCGCTCGCCTTCGGCGTGTCCTTGCCGGATCTCTCAGAGGATTTCGGGGTGTCGCGATCGCGGCTGCCTTCCTGAGCGCTCTTGCCCGAGGCCGGGCCACGACCTTCGGCCTTGCCCTCCGGACGATTCATTCCGGGCTCTGACGAACCCTTCCCGCGCTCGCCTGCGCCTGAGCCGCGGGATCCTGGTGAGTCCGACCCGCCCGGGCTCATGCCCGGCGTCCTACCCTGATTTTCGCCGGGGCTGGGCGCTTGCGCCAAGCCGGCTGCGGAAACGCTGACGAGCGCGACGCTCGCGACAGCTCCGATCAACGCTATTCTCATTCACTGATCTCCTATGAACGCAAGTTCATCTCTTCCTCGGCGGCGAGCCAAGGATTTCGGCCCGCGAACTTCGGGACAAACGTGCATGGCGTTCATGCGTTCCGTCGGCAGATTTGGCAGTCGATGACGCCGGGCGGGGGGAAGCCGCCCGCTGCTCCGTCAGCCCTCGGCTATTTCGGTGATCTCGGTGATCTGTGACGGCATCTGTCCGGTCACCTCCTCGCCCGGCCAGGTGGCTTCTGCCAAGCGGGTTGCCCCGCTGCCGGAAACACGCACATCGCGGAAGCCGGCGTCGCGAAGCTTGGCCGCGATGACGTCATTCCCGGCGAGCCGCTCCAGCCACCCCAGCGAGATGGTGGCCCGGTAGCGGCGGCCATTGCGAACCGTAAACGATGTCATGACCGATGCCTTCTGCCGCGATAGGCTATGGCCACAGCCACAGTGCTGCCTATGCGGGGTGAAACCGTTCGCCTGCCGGGAAGGTTTCGCCGGAAGCTTTTGTCGCATGCAACCTTAAGCCTCGCAGCAGCGTTGAGAAGGCTGAAGGTCGCTGTCCCACACGATGTTGCGCACGCCCGATGAGCACGTCTCCCGCTCAGGCCGACAGGCCCATCGCCGACAAGGCGCGGGCGTTCGCTCCCGTGGTCTGGCTGCTCGGCAAGGTGCAGAGCGGCAAGACCTCTGTCATCCGTGAGCTGACACAGGCCGGAGATGCGGAGATCGGGAGCGGCTTCCGCGCTTGCACGAAGACTGCGCGCGTCTTCGACTTTCCAGGAGAGGCGCCAGTCATCCGCTTTCTTGATACGCGTGGCCTGGGCGAAGTGTCCTACGACCCCGGCGAGGACATCGCTTTCTGCGAGGGGCGCGCGCATCTCGTGCTGGTCGTGGTGAAGGCTCTGGACCAGGAGCAGGGCGCGGTGCTGGGCGTCGTTCGTGCCGTCAAGCGCCGGCACCCGGAATGGCCGGTGGTGGTGGCGCAGACCACCCTTCACGAGGGCTACGGGCCGGGGGCCCGCCACCTGTTGCCCTATCCTTTCCCCGATCCGCCTGCGGGCGCCCTGCCGGAAACGTTGACGCGCGCCCTCGCCTACCAGCGCTCCCAGTTCCAGCTCTTGCCGGGCGGCGACGCGATGACGTTCGTGCCGATCGACTTCACGCAGCCGGGCGACGGCTTCGAGCCCACGGGGTACGGTCGCGAGGCCCTGATCGAGGCACTGACTGCGTCGGCACCTACCGCGGTGGCGGGTGTGCTGGCCGAGCTGCCGGGAGCTGCCGGCGGAGGCGCCGCGCAGAGAACGAACGCCCACATCCTGGGCTTTGCGCTCGCGGCGGGAGCCAGCGACGCGTTGCCGTTGGCCGGCGCCGTTGCGGTGCCGATGGTGCAGGCGGCCATGTTGCAGCAGTTGGCAAAGCTCAACGGCGCGACGTGGGACCGTCGCGCGTACGCGGAGTTCGCCGGCGCGCTGGGGACCGGCACGCTGGTGCGGGTGGCTTCGGCCTTCGGAGCGCGCCAGCTCGCAAAGCTCGTGCCCGTCTATGGGCAGACCGCCGGCGCGGCCGCCGCCGCGGCGGCAAGCTTCGCGTCCACGTACGCCATCGGCAAGGCTGCCAACTATTTCCTGGCCGCGCGCCGGCGCGGCAACACCGGCGATGAGATCGCCGCCGTGTATCGGCAGGCCTTGCGGGAAGCGTTCGGCATCGTCAAGGAGCGCGACCTCGGCGCCGCTGCCACGGGAGGAAAGCCGTGAGCCGCTCCCGCAAGCCGCCGGGCTCGGTCCGGCTGATCCTCCTGGCGGTGGCGCTGCTGCTGCCCGCGGCAAGCCTCATCCCGTTGGGCAGCCTCTGGCTGTGGGAGCGCGGATACATCCTCTATTGGGCGCTCGCCATGTGCGTGGTGGTGTCGGCCGCCTACTTCCTGCAGAAGCGTCTCATAGTGCCTCTTTCACCCGGCGCGGCCGCCGATGCCGACGCCTGGGAGGACAAGGGCGACGCCGCCTGGACCCCGGGGCAAGTCCAGGCCTGGGACGACGTGGCACGCCTTGCCTCGGAGGTGAAAGCCGACCGGATCACCAGCCGCGATACAGCTCTTGCGCTGGCCCTGCAGACCATCGAGGTGGTGGCGCGGCGTCTGCATCCCGAGCGCAAGGATCCTCTGCTCCAGTTCACCGTTCCCGAGGCCCTGGCCGTCATCGAGCGCGCCAGCGCCAATATGCGCGGCTTCCTGGTCGAGTCCTTCCCCTTCGGTGACCGCGTAACGGTCGCGCAATTGATGTGGCTCTACCGCTGGCGCGGCACGCTGCATCTTGTCGAGAAGGGCTACGACCTTTGGCGCGTCGTGCGCTTGCTCAACCCGGTCAGCGCGGCCACGCAGGAGCTGCGCGAGCGCTTCACGCGACAGTTGTACGAGGCCGGCCGCGAGCACCTGGCGCGGCGCCTGGCGCGGGCCTTCGTCAAGGAGGTGGGTCGGGCGGCCATCGACCTCTACGGCGGGAATCTGCGCATCGCGCCGGACCGGCTGCGCAGTCACGTGACCGCAGGATCGCGGGTCGAGATGGCGGCACAGGACGCGCGATCGGCCGAGCCGATCCGCATCCTGGTGGCGGGCCAGACGGGCGCCGGCAAGTCGAGCCTCGTCAACGCCCTCGCCAATGCGGTCGAGGCGGCAGTGGATGTGCTTCCTGCGACCGACCGGTTCACCAGCTATCGCCTGACCCATGATGGGCTTCCCGCTGCGCTTGTTATCGACAGCCCCGGAGTGGCCGGTGCCGAGCAGGTCGGCGCCCTGGTGGAGGTGGCCGATAGCTGCGACCTGATCCTGTGGGTCGCATCGGCTGCCCGCGCAGCGCGGGAGGCGGACGCCGTCGCGCTTGCCGCCGTCCGCGCCCACTTCGCACGCCAGCCCAACCGGCATCGGCCGCCGATGCTGCTCGTGCTCACTCACATCGACAGCCTGCGCCCCTTCAACGAATGGGAGCCGCCCTATGATCTCGCGCAGGCGGATCGTGCGAAGTCCCGCTCGATCCTCGGCGCCATGGAGGCGGCCGGGTCGGAGCTCGGCTTCGATCCCGGCGAGATCGTGCCGGTGCGCATCGACATCGCCGTTGCGCCCTACAACCTGGATGTGCTGTGGGCGAAGGTCATGGCGCTGATGCCGGAGGCGCAGCGCGTCCGCCTGCTGCGGGTTCTCAAGGATGTCCGGGACGCGCCGGGCTGGAGTACCGTCTGGTCGCAGGCGGTGAATGCCGGGCGCGTCGTGAAGGGAACATTTCTGACGCGGAGCCCGACACCATGACGCAGCTCAAGAAGCCCAACACGGACCGGGCCGAGAAGAATGGAGCGCCGCAGGCGGCGGCAAAGCGCGCGGAGCGCGAGGCCGGCGCCGACCATGGCGCCCCGCGTTTCGACGCCTGGAGCCGGGCGAGCCAGGTTGCCACCGTCGGCCTGTTCATCATCGCCCTGTTGTGGGCGGGCTTCGTCGCCCAGCCGGTGATCGTTCCCGTGCTCCTGGCCTGGGCGATCGCCACCATCGTGCTGCCGTTGGTGAAGGGACTGGAGAGCTACGGCGTTCCGCGCGTGGTGGCCGCTGTCGCCGTCACGCTGATGCTGGTGGCGTTGATCGTCTGCCTCCTGGCCGTGCTGTCGACGCCCGTGGCGTATTGGCTGGGGCGCGCCACGGAGGTCGGCTCCCTGATCAAAGCGAGGCTGCAGATGATGAATCAGCCGCTGGCCCTTCTCGGCGAGCTGCAGAAGGCGTTGAACGCCATCGGCAGCGGCGGCGGGGCGCCGACACTCAAGGTGGAGCAATCCGCGACGGTGCTGACGACCATTTTCTCGGTCCTGACGCCGGCCGTCAGCCAGTTCGTGCTCTTCATCGGTGCCCTGCTGTTCTACCTCACCTATCA
>DATFCC010000254.1:0-25857 GCA_035253505.1 Hyphomicrobiaceae bacterium | reverse complement strand
TCGGGATAGTGGTGCTTGATCCAGGACGAGACGTAGACGAGGTGGGCAAAGCTTGCCGCATGGCTCTCGGGAAAGCCGTATTCGCCGAAGCCCTCGATCTGGCTGAAGCAACGCTCGGCGAACTCGCGCTCGTAATTGTTAGCCTCCATGCCGGCGATGAACTTCTCGCGGAAGGTGTGGATGGTGCCGACATGGCGGAAGGTGGCCATGGCGCGGCGCAGCTTGTCGGCCTCGTCCGGCGTGAAGCCTGCCGCGACGATGGCGATCTTCATCGCCTGTTCCTGGAACAGCGGCACGCCCAAAGTCTTGCTGAGCACGGCCTCGAGCTCGCGGGAAGAGTAGGTGACGGGCTCCTGGCCGCTGCGGCGACGCAGGTAGGGGTGGACCATGTCGCCCTGGATGGGGCCGGGGCGCACGATCGCCACCTCGATGACGAGATCGTAGAAGCATTCAGGCTTGAGGCGCGGCAGCATCGACATCTGCGCGCGCGACTCCACCTGGAACACGCCAACCGAGTCGGCGCGTGACAGCATGTCGTAGACGCCCTTGTCGTCCGCAGGAACGGTGGCGAGCGTGAAGGTCTTGCCGTAGTGACGCTCGATCAGATCGAAGCTCTTGCGGATGCACGTGAGCATGCCGAGCGCCAGCACATCCACCTTGAGCATGCCGAGGGTGTCGATGTCGTCCTTGTCCCATTCGAGGAAGGTGCGGTCCGGCATGGCGCCGTTGTGGATTGGCACCGTCTCGTCAAGGCGCTCGCGGGTCAGCACGAAGCCGCCGACGTGCTGGGAGAGATGGCGCGGGAAGCCCAGGAGCTGGCGCGCGAGTTCGATGGCCTGGCGGATCTCGGGATTGGCCGGGTCGAGCCCGGCTTCAGTGATGTGCTTGTCGGGAATCTCCCCGTCGCCCTCGCCCCAGATGAGGCCGGCGAGGCCCGCAGTTACGTCCTCCTTGAGGCCCATGGCCTTGCCCACCTCGCGGATCGCCATGCGCGGGCGGTAGTGGATGACGGTCGAGCAGATCGCCGCACGCTCGCGGCCATAGCGCGCATAGAGATACTGGATCACCTCCTCGCGCCGCTCGTGCTCGAAATCGACGTCGATGTCGGGGGGCTCGCGCCGGTCGGCGGAGATGAAGCGCTCGAACAGCACGTCGATCTCGGCGGGGTCCACGCCGGTGATGCCGAGGCAGAAGCATACCGCGCTGTTGGCGGCCGAGCCGCGGCCCTGGCACAGGATCGGCTTCTCCAGGCTGCGAGCGAAGCGCACGATGTCGTAGACGGTCAGGAAATAGCGCGCGTACCCGAGCCGGGCGATCAGCTCCAGCTCCTTCTCGAGCAGCGCCTGCACCTTGCCGGGCACGGTGCCGCCGTAGTGGCGGGCGGCATGCTCCCAGGCCAGCTCTTCCAGGTAGGCCTGCGGGGTCTTGCCCGGCGGCACCGGCTCGTCGGGATATTCGTAGCGTAGCTCGTCCAGATTGAAAGCGATGCGCGAGGCGATCTCCAGCGAGCGCGCGACCGCGTCCGGGTGGCGCGTGAAGAGACGCGCCATCTCGGCGGCCGGCTTCAAATGCCGCTCGGCATTGGCATCGAGGCGGTAGCCGGCATCGGCGATCGTGCATTTCTCGCGGATGCAGACGAGGACATCGGCGAGAGGCTTGCGGACGGGATGGTGGTAGAGAGCATCGTTGCTGGCGACGAGCGGGGTGCGGGCCTGCATGCCCAGAGCGGCAAGCTCTCCCAGCCGGCGGCGCTCGGTTCCATCGTAGGAAAAGGCAGCGGCGAGATAGACGTTGCCGCGGGCTGCCGCAGCCAGGGTGCGCAGGCGTTCGCGAAAGAGCGCCGTGAGCTTGCGGGGCGGGATGACGATCAGGATCTGGCCGGCGCTCGCCGCGACCATCTCTTCGAAGGAGAACTCGCACCGCCCCTTGACGGCGCGCCGGTTGCCGGCGGTGAGCAGCCGGCACAAACGGCCGTAGGCCGCACGATCCATTGGATAGCAGACCGCCTCGAAGCCTTCTGTGGTGACGAGGCGCGCACCGGTCAGACAACGGATGTTGTGCTCCTTGGCGGCCGAGTGGGCGCGCACCACGCCGGCCAGCGAGTTGCGGTCGGCGATGCCGATGGCCGTAAGCCCGAGCTCGGCAGCCTGGCCGACGATCTCGTGAGGATGGGAGGCCCCGCGCAGGAACGAAAAGTTGGTGGCGACGATCAGCTCGGCGAAGGCCGTCATGGGCGTCCCCGCAGGCGTCGTCGGAGTTCCCTTTCCGTCATGTCGAAGACAAGGCTCCGGCATGATGACAGGGAGGGATCAGGAGTGGGGTGAAGGCACGAGCAGCGTTCCCCGCAAGGGGGATGGGAGGCGCACCGCGGCCCAAGAGTTATTGTCCTCCCAAACGGGCGGTGGGGCTGGCGCGGGGGGCCGGAATCCAGCGGCCACACATACAGCACGGGTAATCGGGTCCCGAGTTCACCGAATTGCCGAATGACGATGCAGCTCATGCGAACACACCGTGTACGTACCATTGTGGGGCGGCGGCGTCTTCGCCGTAGAGACCGGCGCGGTAGAGCCAGAAGCGGCGGCCGTCGGTGTCCTCGACCATGAAATAGTCGCGCGCACGATCGGTGGTGCGCCGCCACCATTCGGGGGCAATGCGCTCGGGGCCCTGGGCCTCGCCCACCTGATGCAGCACGCCGCGCCAGCGGAACTGCCGCGGCGGGCCGTCGGGCACCACCGCCAGCACCTCGGCCGGCTCGGGATGCTCGAGGAGAAGCAATGGACGGGCGGCCTTTCCCTCTCCCCATGGCTCTTCCGGCATGGGGAGAGGGTCATGGGCGATCCGTGCTTCCAGCACGAGGTGAGGAGCAGCCGCCGGCACCGGCGCTGGAGTTTGCCGCTGCCTCTCATCCCGACCCCCTCGTGCTGAAGCTATGGGCGGAGAGGTTGGTGAGGCGCGGGGAGAAGGAGGCCGCCGCCTTTCGCTCTCGACCTTCGCCGGGCGGGCGCGGACCGCGCGCTCGGGGATGTGGCTTTGCTGGGGGCGCAGCTGGCGCACCGCGCCCCGGCCCAGCCGATGCTGCAGGCGGTCGATGAGGCGCGCCAGCTCCTTGGGCGATGTGCTGGTTGCATGGCTCCGCCCTGCCGATGCAATCGCTAGGCGATCCTGGCGCTCGGTGAGGGGCTCGGCCACCAGCACGTGGATTGCGGCGGCCTCGAAGCCGAAATCGGTCTCCAGCTCGCTGGCGAGGCGATGCAGGCGCAGGCCAATGAGCTGGGCGATATGGGCTGCCTCACGGCTCGGCGTCGCCAGGCCCAGGTCGAGCGAGATCATGCCGGCGTCGTGCCGCAGGCTGGCCGAGGTGACCTTGAACAGCACGAGACGAAGCAGGCGCGCGCCGGCGGCATCGCACTCCATGCGGCTGACGATGTCCTCGAGCAGCCGCGTTGCCGCCGCCAGCACGTGCTCCTGGCTGAGGATCGGTTCGGCGAAGGCGGCATGAGCATGATAGACGGGAGGCTCGATCACGGGCACGAGCGGCTCGGGCACGCGCCCCAGTGCCTGATCGAGACGGCGCAGGAGCCCGTCAGGAAAGCGCGCGGCAAAAGGCGCGCGCGGCTGGCGCACGACTTCGCCGATGCGGCGCAGGCCGAGCCGCCGCATGAGCAGGCTTGCCTCCGCATCGAGGCGCAGGGCGGCCAGCGGCAGGGAGCAAAGCGCCTGCTCCTCCTCGCCGGGGGCGACGATGGCGATGTTCCTGCCGCCGTGATGGCCCATGCCCCAGGCGGCGCCGGCGGTATCGGCAACGGCCAGCCTGGGGGCGAGGCCGAAGGCGCGCAGGCGACGGTCGAGGTCGGTCAGCAGGCCCTCTTCGCCGCCGAAGAGGTGGGCGCAGCCGGTGATGTCGAGGAACAGGCCGTCGCCGCCGCTCAACTCATCCCAGAGCGCCACGACGGGCGTGTAGCGCAGACACCAGAGCGCCAGCCGGTGCAGCGCGGCGGCATCGGCGGCGGGATCGGCGTCGCGCACCTGCAGGTCGAGGACCTTGGAGCGGGCATTGGAGAGAAGGTCACCGCTTCCCAGACCTGCGCGTTGTGCGGCGCGGTTGAGCGCGGTGATGCGAGCGCCACCTTTCCCCGGCGCCGTCAGCACCAGCGGCCGGCGGCGATCCGGGGGAGGACACCCAGCCGGTAGCGCTTCCTCAGCCGGCGCGCCGAGCAACAGGCGTGCGATCGGCCACGCTCTCAGCCAGACGGAAACGATGCGCGACATGATCCCACTCGATAAGCCACTGACCCGTACGTCCGTTGCGGCAGCGCTCCAGCGCCGCCCTCCATCGCGGGTGCGCGAAGGCGCCGAACGGATCGCAGGCCGCCGGTGCCGAAGCGATGCGCCAGCGCGTGGCCGCGGCGGTCGTGCCGCTGGCAGGGCGAGCGCGCAGAAGTGCCAGAGGCGTGGCCTGCGGGGCGGCGGCGAGGTTCAGCCGCCGGCTGGTGGTGAGATCGAGGCCATCCTCCATCCATCCGCCGACCATGGCGGGATGTGCAGGCGAGCGCAGGGCCTCCTCGATGGCCCATAGCGCGTCCTTGTCGCTGCGAGCTTCGACGAGCAGCAGGCGATCGGGATCGATGCCGAGCTGCGCGAGGCCGTGACCATAGGGGGCTCCGAGGTCGGTCAGACAGCGCCGATGGGCGACAAACACCGCAGGGCCCGGGCGCATGCTCGAGGCAGCGGCCATCAGGGCGAAGAGAAAACCGCAGGCGGCCGCGGTGTCGGCATAAGCCGCAGCCAGGATTTCGTTGAGCACGCCGCACGGCAGGCCCGGGCCCGGCAGATGCGCATGCAACGTGTCTGTGCCGAGAGACAGATGCGCGGATGGGCCGTGCGATGCGCGCTCGAGCCGCGCCATGCCTTGACGCAGGGCGGCGAGGCGCGCCGCGCGCGTTGAAGCATGCTTATGAGAAGAGAGATCGCCGTGGCGAAGGGTGGGGTCAGACCCCTGATACGCTACCTGTCCTCGGTCACTGGCAAGGCAGGAGAGTCTGACCCCAATGCACGCTTCCGCCCCGCCCCTCCTTTTATCACCTTCCGAAGGGGAAGGGGTATGGGGGTCCGCTACGCTGCCATCATGGTTTACGGGCAGGGAACGCATGATAAATCAGAGGGTTATCCGCAAGTGAGTGGACTCTAGTGAAGCGAAAGAAGTATAAGAACAAAAACAGAACAAGTCAACAACCCAAGCTCTCGTGTGCCCGAGGCCGTTTTGCCGGAGGGGACCGTAGACGCCGACGGCCCTCACGAGCCTCAACGACGTCGCGCCTTGCGATGCGCGCCTGCGATTCCCACCTACGCGGGACGTCATCCGTCTCACCTGGCATCAAACCCGCGCAGGCGGGGCCCAGGTCACTGTGCCGCGTGAGGCCGCGTCGGCGGGGCGCCGCACGATCACGCGAGCAGCGCGGTCATTGAACGAACCTTCGCCGATTCCGTGTGCACGGGTTCCCGCCCCCGCGGGATTGACGTTCTGGGTGGCCAACCGTCGCTCCGGCCCTTCACGGCCTGCCGCCGGCGCCCTGCAGCTTTGCCAGCAGCCGGGCGAGCGTGCGCTGCTCCGGCTTGGTGAGCCGCGACGCCACGCCCGTTTCGAAGGCGCGCACCCGCTCGCGCGCGGCGAGATATCTCGGCTCCGCGCCGGCCGCCAGATAGAGCGCGTGCCGGCGGCGATCACGCGGTGATACCTCGCGGCGCACGAGCCCCCGCGCCTCCAGGCGCACGATCACGGGGCTGAGCGTCGACTTGTCGACGCCGAAAGCCGCAGCCAGCGCCACCTGGGTGATGCCCGGATTGGCGCGGATGAGGGTGAGCACGCCGAACGAGCCGGGGGTGAGGTCGGCACCGGCCAGCGCTGCCTCGAAGTCGGCGAAGATCGTGGCCTGCGCACGCCGCACCTGATAGCCGACGTAGGACGGCAGCTCGTCGAAGTCGACGGGCGGCGCCGCTTTCTCCTCCTGCGTTCGCGGCGGCGCCCTGCGGGATCTCTTCATGAGGTCACTCTTTTCCTGAACGACGAGGCCCCGCCCCTCTTCTGGCGCAGCGTCGGGGCGCGCCCTCCCCGCACCATGTTCGCAGATGCTAGATGAGTCCCGTCTCATGCCAATTCGACAGGAGTAAACTGCCCGCCGGCGCGGGGTCACCACCGGGCGGAGGCTTCTCCCATGGTCAACAGCTTCGCGGACTGGCTTTGCAACGTGATGGTGTGGGGAGCAATCGTAGCGCTCATCATACTTCTCGCTGAAGCATTCGTTTCGCAGGGCTTCCTCACCCAGAGCGCCAATCTGGTAACCGGCCTGGCCGGTCTTGCGGTCGTTGCCGTGCTGGCCACGCTCTGGCCTAAATACTAGGCAGCAGATGACGTGCCTGGCCTGGGGCGCGGCGGCCCCTGGGCTGGGTGTCGCGCTCACATCTTGGAAGGCAGCCAGAGCGCCAGGGCCGGGAAGACGATCAGCAGAATGAGACGCAGGATGTCGGTGACGATGAAGGGCAGCACGCCGTAGAAGATGGTGGAGATCTTGGCGTCCTCCACCACGCTCCTGATGACAAAGATGTTCATGCCGACGGGCGGATGGATCAGGCCCAGCTCCACGGTCATGACGATGATGACGCCGAACCAGATCGGGTCGAAGCCGAGCTGCTTGATCACCGGGAATATGATGGGGACGGTCAGGATGATCATGGCCATCGCGTCCATCAGGCAGCCGAGCACCAGGTACATCACCATGATTAGCGCCAGGACGCCGTAGCGGCCGACACCCAATCCGGTCAGGAACTCGGTCACCTTCTGCGGTGTCTGCGTGATGGTGAGGAAGTAGCCGAACAGGATGGCGCCGATCAGAACGGTGAACACGGCGGCGGTGGTGCGCGTCGCCTCCAGCAGTGAGCGGCGGATGTCATCGCGCGACAGACGGCGCCGTGCGATGCCGATCAGGAAGGCGCCGGCCGCGCCCATGCCCGCTGCCTCCGTGGCGGTGAAGAGGCCGCCGTAGATGCCGCCAATCACGAATGCGAACAGCACGAGCGTCGCCCACACGTTGCGGGCCGCGGCGAAGCGCTCGCTCCATGAGACGCGCATGCCGGCCGGCAGGTGGTCCGGGCGCGCGTAGCCGATGACGGTGATGGTCGCCATGTACATGAGGATGGCGAGGATGCCGGGAATGATGCCGGCGACGAACAGCTTGCCGATGTCCTGCTCGGTGATGAGGCCATAGACGGCGAACACGGTCGAGGGCGGGATCATGATGCCGAGCGTTCCGCCGGCGGCGATGACGCCGGTGGCGAAGCTCTGCGGGTAGCCGTACCGCCGCATCTCGGGATAGGCGACGCGCGAGAACGTTGCCGCCGTCGCCACGGAGGACCCGCAGATGGCGGCAAAGCCGCCGCACGCCGCAATGGTGGCGATGCCGAGCCCTCCGCGCAGGTGACCGAGGAAGGCGTTGGCCGCGCGGAACAGCTCGCGGCTCATGCCCGAGGTAGTGGCGAACGACCCCATCAGCAGGAACAGCGGCACCACCGCGAAATTCCAGTCGGTGACGGTGCGCATCGAGGTCTGGCCGACCATCTTCAGGGCCGGACCGCTGCCGACGATGGAGCCGAAGCCGACCACGCCGACGAGCCCCATGGCCATGCCGACCGGCACGCGCAGCAGCATGAGCGCAAAGAGCGCGATGAACCCGAGCAGCGCGACCATGTCGGGGCTCATGGCTGCCGTCACTCCACCGGCCTGATCCGCTGGGCCACATGGGCCATCGCTTCCGGCCGGAAGATCAGGCGATAGGTGCGCACGGCAATGAGCATCACGGCCGAGACATCGCCCAGCCAGGCCACCAGGAAGAACGGCCACGTGGGCAGGCGCAGATCGAACGTGCTGACGTTCGACTGGTAGGTGCTCACCACCTTGTCGAACAGCGCGTAGGTCTGCACCGACACGACGAACAACAGCACGAGCGTGGCGAACACGTCGATGGCGCGCTGCCATCGGGGGCCGACATTGGCCCAGACGAGATCGACGGTGATGTGCGTGCCCCGGTAGGAGGTGGCGGCGATGCCCCAGAAGATCAGGATGCCCAGCAGGAGCTGGCCGAAGTCATAGCTGTCCGGGATGGCGATGCCGAAGTAGCGCAGCATGACGGTGATGAAGACATCGGCGGCGACGATGCCGATGAACACGGCGGCGGCGAACTCGATGCCGTCGATGAAACGGTCCATGCGGCCGCGCGGCGGGGACGCGCCCTCCCCGGCTTGGGCGCCGGCGCCTCCTGCTCGCTCAGCCATTCCGCCTACGGTCCCCCATCGGCTGGCCTCCGGCCCGTTTCCGGCAGCAGGCGCAGCCGGCCCTCAGTATGCCGCCTGGTACTTGGCCAGCGAGGCTTTGAGCTCCTTGAGGATCGCGTCCGGATCGGCACCGGTCTTCTTCACGTTGTCGGCCCACGTTTTCTCCAGCGGCTCGGCGGCCTTGCGCCATTCGGCAAGCTGCTCGGACGTGATGGGATAGACCTCGTGGGCGGGATCGCTCTTGAGCTTCTGGATGCCGGCGTGCTCGAAGTCGGCCCACGGGGCGGCCACCTTCAGCGACCACTCGTTGGTGCAGTGTTCGTCGATGACCTTCTTCTGGCTTGCCGACATCTGGCCGTAGACGGCCTTGTTGAACACGAAGGCGAACGTCGTGGCATAGATCGGGGCGTCGATGTGGTACTTGGTGACCTTGTCGATGCCGAAGAGCGGCACCGAGCCCCACGGGAACGTCACCGCCTCGGCCACACCCTTCTCCAGGATGTCACGCACCTCCGGGGCGCTCGACTGCACGTTGGTGCCGCCGAGCAGCGTGACGAACGAGGCCATGGTGGCGTGAGCGGGGCGTATCTTCATGCCCTTGATGTCGTCGGGCACCATGATCTTCTTCGCCTTCGCGTGGAACGAGCCCGGATCGTGCATGAAGGCGAGGCAGAACTTCACGTCCTTCATCTCGGCGTCCGCGTATTTGCGGTACCAGGCATCGAGCGCCTGCGATCCGCCCTTGGCGTTCGACACCAGGAAGGGAAGCTCGCCCGCGCCGATGACGGGGAAGCGGCCGGGCTGGTAGCCGGGATTGACGTAGGTGAGGTCGGCAATGCCGTCGCGCGCCATGTCGTAGTGATCGAACGCCTTGCCGAGCTGCTGCGCCGGGAAAACCTTGTACTTGAGGGTGCCGCCCGAGGCCTTCTCGACGGAAGCGCCCCACTCCTCGAGCGCCTTCTGCAGCGGATGCGCGGGCGGGACCCAGTGCGACAGCTTGAGGTCGAAGGTCTTGTCCTGCGCTTCGGCCGGGAGCGGTGCAGCGGTCACGGCGAGCAGCGCGATTGCCAGCAGATGCGGGCGCATCTTGTCCTCCTCGGGTTCCTCGGTGCGGGTTTCAGCCCCGCGGCGTTGTTGGTTGGCGCAATTCAGCCCGATGTCACGCAACTTGTAAAGGGAATTGGTCGGATATAAAACTATTGTCGGTCAGGCTTCGTGAGACGAGCCGCACCGTCGCACTTGCGCCGCGCACGGGCGCACGCGACACGACACGAAAGTCCACCGGCGAGGAACAACGCACTGGGTCGCTCCACATCCATCACCCGCCCGTCGCGCCGCGCCGCTCCGCACGCCGCTGTCGGCGAAGCGTTGGACTACGGGCCATTGGCGGAGTGGCTCGGGTTTCACATCCGCATGGCGCAGATAGCGTCCTTCCAGGCGTTCGCCGCCGAGGTCGGCGAAGTCGACCTGCCTCCGGGACGCTTCGCCCTGCTGACCTTGATAGGGCGCAACCCCGGCATCAGCCAGACCGTGCTCAGCCGCGCCGCCGGCCGCGACAAGTCCACGCTGACGCCGGCCCTGAAAGATCTCACCAGACGTGGCCTGGTGGCGTGCGCGCGCCTCGCCAGCGACCGCCGCAGCTATCATCTGAGCCTGACGCCGGCCGGACAGTCGACGCTGCGCCGGCTGACCCAGTGCGCCGCGCGCCACGAGCGCAATCTCGAGCGCATCGTCGGGCGCGACAAGGACAAGCTTCTGCGCCTGCTGCGCAAGATCATGCGGGAGCTGGGCTGATGATGTGCTTCACGCCCCACGCTGTCATCCCGGAATTTCGCGCCAGCGAAATATCCGGGACCCAGGGGGTGCAATCCGTGTCGCTGCTCATGGCCCCTGGGTCCCGGCTCTCCGCGCTGGCGCGCTCCGGCCGGGATGACAAAACAAGGAACTGGAGCCATGGCTGAAGTTTCCTTCGCCAAGGAGATCGAGAGCCTGCGGCTCGGCACCGGCGACACCTTCTACGGCGAAGGTATCCTGGCCGTGACCAAGGCGCTGTTGCAGTCCGGCGTCTCCTACGTCGGCGGCTACCAGGGCGCACCGGTCAGTCATTTGCTCGACGTGCTGGTGCAGTCGGAAGACCTGCTGACCGGCCTCGGCATTCATCTAGAGACCTGCACCAACGAGGCGGCCGCCGCCGCCATGCTGGCTGCCTCCATCAACTATCCCTTGCGCGGAGCCGTTACCTGGAAATCGATCGTCGGCACCAATGTCGCGGCCGATGCGCTGTCCAATCTCGCCTCGCCCGGCGTGCAGGGCGGCGCGCTCATCATTGTCGGCGAGGACTACGGCGAGGGCGCCAGCGTCATCCAGGAGCGCACGCACGCGTTCGCGGTGAAGTCGTCGCTGTGGCTGATCGATCCGCGGCCCGATCTGCCGACGCTGGTGCGCAGCGTGGAGAAGGGCTTCGAGCTGTCGGAGGCTTCCAACACGCCGGTGATGCTGGAGCTGCGCATCCGCGCCTGCCACATGTTCGGCAGCTTCGCTGCCAGGGACAACGTGGCGGCCGCGCATTCCGCCAAGAACCGGCTGGGGCCTGCGCGCTTCAATTACGACCGGCTGAGCCACCCGCCGGCGACCTTCCGCCAGGAGGCCGACAAGAATGACCGGCGGCTGCCGGCGGCGCGCAAGTTCATCCTCGACCATGCACTCAACGAGCGCCTGGGGCCGGCAGAGGGGGACATCGGCATCATCGTGCAGGGCGGTCTCTTCAACGTGTTGAACGGCCGCCTTGCGCTGGCGGGCCTCAGCGATGCGGACGGTGCCACGCGCTTGCCGACCCTGGTGCTCAACGTCGTCCATCCGCTGGTGCCCGAGGAGATCACGGCGTTCTGCGCGGGCAAGAGGGCGGTGCTCATCGTGGAGGAAGGGGCGCCCGACTTCATTGAGCAGGCAGTGGGCCAGATCCTGCGCAAGGCCGACATGCAGACGAAGCTCTCCGGCAAGGACGTGCTGCCGATGGCGGGCGAGTACACGCCGCTCGTCGTGGGCAAGGGGCTCGCTGCCTTTCTCGCGGCCCACGGATACGGCGCCCCCGAGTTGCAAGCGTGGATCGCCAAGGTCGATGCGCAACGCGCCGAGGTGGACAAGGCGCTCGGCGGGCCACTGCCCGCGCGTCCGCCCACCTTCTGCACCGGCTGTCCCGAGCGGCCGGTGTTCTCGGCCATGAAGCTCCTGCGCCGGGAGATGGGGCCGGTGCACGTGTCGGCCGACATCGGCTGCCATTCCTTCGCGACCTTCGCACCCTTCAGCCAGGGCAACTCCATCCTCGGCTATGGCATGTCGCTGGCGTCGGCCGCGGCCGTGTCGGGCACGCAGGCGACGCGACCGATCAGCGTCATGGGCGACGGCGGCTTCTGGCACAACGGGCTGATCACGGGCGTGGCGGGTGCCGTGTTCAATAAGGACGACAGCGTGCTGGTCGTCATGAACAACGGCTACTCCAGCGCCACCGGCCAGCAGGACATCCTCTCCAGCAAAGAGGAGGCCGACGGGCGCGGCAGGAGCCTCGACATCGAGGCGGCGCTCAAGAGCCTGGGCGTCAACTGGATCAAGCGCGTGCGGACTTACGGCGTGACGGGTGTCGCCGGCACGCTTCGCGAGGCACTGCGCACCCGCGCCAAGGGCCTCAAGGTGATCATCGCCGACGGCGAGTGCCAGCTCGCCCGCCAGCGCCGCATCCGGCCCGAGCTGGCGCGCAAGGTGGCCGCCGGCGAGCGCGTGGTGCGCACGCAGTTCTGGGTCGACCCGGAGGTATGCACGGGCGATCATTCCTGCATCCGCTTGTCGGGCTGCCCGTCGCTCACCTTGAAAGCGAACGAGGATCCGCTGCGCACCGACCCCGTCGCCCATGTCAACAACGATTGTGTGGGCTGCGGGCTGTGCGGGGAGGTGGCGCACGCAGCGCAACTGTGCCCGTCCTTTGCGCAGGTCGACATCATCCAGAACCCGCGCACCTGGGACCGGGTGGCGCGGGCCTTGTCGTCCACACTGATGCGTCTGCTCGGTGGGGGCAGTCGGCGGGTGGCAGCGCAGCCGCAACTCGTGCCGGCGGAATAGATCATGGCGAGCGCGGAGCCCATCAAGGTGCTGATCGGCGCCCTCGGCGGCGAAGGCGGCGGCGTGCTGGCGGCCTGGCTGCAGCGCAGCGCCATCGCCAGCGGGCACTTCGTGCAGGGCACGTCGATCCCCGGCGTCGCCCAGCGCACGGGCGCCACCACCTACTACCTGGAGATCGTGCCCGGGGCGGCGGCGCGCCATGCCTCATCCCAGGCGCGTCCCGTATTGGCGCTCAACGCGGCGCCCGGCGAGGTGGACCTGGTGGTGGCGAGCGAATTGCTGGAGGCGGCGCGAGCCGTTGCCGCCGGTTTCGTGACGCCGGACCGCACGACTTTGATCGCCTCCTCGGCGCGGGTGTTCACCATCGACGAGAGGACGGCCATGGCCGACGGCCGCCTCGACAGCGCGCGCATGCGGGAGGTGGCGCGGCGCTTCTCGCGCGACGCCATCATCGCCGACTTCGCGGCGGCGGCGACCGCGGCGCAAGGCCCGCTCAATGCGGTGCTGTTGGGCGCCGTCGCCGCCTCGCGCGTGCTGCCGATCGCCGCCGAGGCCTGTCGCACCGCCATCCGCGCCGAGGGCAAGGCGGTCGACGCCAACCTGCGCGCTTTCGATGCGGGCCTGGCGATGGGGGCGAATCGTGCGGGCCTGACTCCGCGCGACAAGGGAGACAAGATTCCCGACGCGGGGGTCGGACCCCTTGGCGCGACGCTCTTGGATGCGGTGACCCGCGGCGGCAAGGGGTCTGACCCCCGCTCCGAGGCGTCGGACCGGCAGGGCCTGACGCCGTTGCTCGCCGGCTTCCCGGCCGAAGCCCGCATGGTGCTCGGCGAAGGCGTCAGGCGCCTCACCGACTACCAGGATGCCGCCTGGGCGGAACGCTACCTCGCCCGCGTGCGCCGCCTCGCCGGGCTGCCCGGCGCCGATGCCGCCTTCATCACCGAGCTTGCACGCCACCTGGCGCTACGCATGAGCGTGGAGGATGTGATCCGCGTCGCGGAGCTGAAGTTGCGCGCGGCGCGGCTGGCGCGCGTCGCCGCCGACGCCAAGGCGCGTCCTGGCGACATCGTCGACGTCACCGAATATCTGAAGCCCGGCCCCGAGGAAATCTTCGGATTGCTGCCGCCGCGGCTCGGCCGCTGGGCGCTGGCGCGCGTGCGCCGCGATCGCGCCTGGCCCATGAAGGTGAGGACGACGCGTCTTTCCGGGTTCCTTCGCCTGAGGGCGCTGGCGGCGCTCAAGCGCTGGCGCCCGGGCATGCTGCGCTTCGCCGAGGAGGAAGCGTGGGTGGAGCGCTGGCTGGTGCTGGTGGAACGTACGCTGGTCGTCAGTCCGCCCGCTGCCCGCGAGGTGGTGGCGAGCGCAAGCCTCGTCAGGGGCTACGGCGACACCTACAAGCGCGGTCTCGCCAATTGGCAGCGCATCGTCGAGGAGGTGGTGGAGCCGATGCTGGCCGGTGACCTGCCGCGCGCGCATTTCGCCGATGCCGTCCTGCAGGCACGCTTGGCGGCCAGCAAGGACCCTGAGGGCGAGGCGCTGGGCGACACCATAGCCGCGCTCCGCCGCGCCGGCTCCTCGCAGCGGGCTGCCGCCGAGTGAGACGGCCAGCCTATAGGCCGATGTAGGAGAAGAAGAGCGCCACCGTCCACATGACGACGGCGATCATCGAGGTCCACATCGCGAAGGTGAGGTAGATCTCGCGCATCAGCGCCGACGTCAGCCGCTGCGCAGCCGCGAGCGGAGGCCGCTGCTCCTTGTCGAGATAGAGCCACATCTCCGTTCTGCGACAGTCCTTGGTGCGCGCTTCGAGCGCCTTGAGGAAGAGCACCCCTGTCATCATCATTGTGAGCGTGCCGCCCGTCTGGAACGCCAGCCGCGGCTCGAACGATATGCCGACCATGATGCAGAAGATGGCGAGAGAACCAAAGCCGCAGGCGCGCGCCACGGTTTCCAAGGCGATACGGCGCATGTGGTCCAAGCGTAGAACCTCGACGCGTGCACAAACTCGAACAAGGTCTATCCTGCTCTGGAGAGATCGGACTCTCAAGAGTGCGTGAACGGCATGCTGCGCACCGCGAGCCTTACAGCCCGATCCTCAGGAAGTTGCCGACGGCGGGAAGGGTGAGGAGGGCCGTGCCGGCGAGCCAGATCCAGAGCGATGCCACGCTGGAATCGTCCTTCGCGCCGGTGATGCGCTCGTAGATCGCGGCCGGGATGCCGCCGACGATGATCGTGGCGGTCGAGACCATCAGCGAGGCGAACAGCAAGGTCAGGCCGGTGCTGCCGAACAGCAGGGCAGGCGCGAGAATCTGCATGTGAATGATGGCAAACAGCAGGAAAAGCTGGTTGAAAAGGCCGTTGATCATGCCGAAGAAGGCGATGCCGATATAGTAGAGGTTGCGGTCCATGGGTTCGCTCAGCTGATGCGCGGGACGGCTCCGAGCTGCAGGAAGATGTGCAGCAGGAGCACGCGCAGCCAGAACAGCCATACGACCCCGAACAGCCACACCACCACCGGCGGTGCTGCCTTCGGCGTCACGAGCGCGACGGCGGCGACGACGGGGTCTGTGATGCGGCAGAAGAAGCGCCAGATGTAGTTGGACGAGTCTGGCTGCACGATCAGCCCGAGCAGGGCTCGGCCGAGCAGGGTGTACATCAGGGCCGCCAGCACGAAGTTCGGCAGGTGGTAGTACCACAGCGAAGCGATCGGTAGGGTCGACTGCATCGTCACCTGCTCAGCAGCTCACACGGCAAGCTGTTCGTTCTAGCGCAAAGCCGAGGGCGCGTCGCGAAACGAAACGGGGCCCCGCGCAGGGGCCCCGCTCCAATCGTGTCGCTAGGCCAGCCGGGCAATCAGGTGGTCTTTTCCTGGAGCACCGTTCTGCCGCGAGGCTTGCGGATCTCGTCGACGAGTGCCTGCATCTCCTTCGGCGGCTCCTTGCCCATCAGGCTGACCACGATCATCACCAGGAAGCCGAGCGGCATGCCCAGCAATCCGCAGTTGATGTTGTTGAGATCGAACCAGCCCACGCGGTTTGCCAGCGGGTTCGCCGCAACTGCAGGCCATTGGTTCATCCACTGCGGATCGGCCATGATCTTGGCAATGTCGACGAGCGGCTGTCCGGTCTCCGGATTGAGCAGCGACGTCATGCCGAAGTAGTTGATGCCCATCTGCGGGAAGTACCTGGTCGTGACGAGGTAGAACAGGCAGATGCCCCACCCGGCGAGGATCCCCCAGATCGCACCCGACGTCGTGGCACGCTTCCACCAGATGCCGAGCACGATCGCCGGGAAGTTCCCCGCCATGGCAAGCGAGAACGCCCAACCGACCATGGCCAGGATGTCCGACGGTCTCGTCGAGGCGAGAGCGGCGGAAGCCACGGCCACGAGGAGCAGCAGGGCGCGCGCCATGATCAGACGCCGCCCGATTTCGGTCGCGTTTCGCATCAGCGGCGCCACCACCGCCACCAATGCGCCGAGGCCCATCAGCGACCACCATCGCCATTCGAGGCCGAATGGCCCCGGTGCGGCACCCAGGAAGAAGATCAGGGCGACGACGGCCACGGCGATCAGCAGGCCGATCAGCCACTGGCGACTTGAGCGCAGCGGCTGGATCATGTTGTAGTAGATGTCGTGGCTCAGCGCGTTGGCGATGGCGAGCAGCAAGCCGTCGGCGGTGGAGAGCGCCGCGGCAAGCCCGCCGGCCGCGACCAGGCCCGATATCACGTACGGAAGGCCCGCGATCTCCGGCGTGGAGAGCACGATCACGTCCGTATTGATATTGAAGTCCTGGAAGCGCAGGACGCCCGGATGGCCGGCGATCGCCTTGCAGGCAGCGATGGCGGCATCGAGGTTGATGGCATCCTTGCCGCAAACCTTGATCAATCCGAGCTCGCCCCAGGTGAACAGCCAGGGTCGAAGCTGCGTAATGTCCCGGCCGATGATGTTGGTGTAGACCTCCAGCTTCGAGAACGCCGCGTAGGCCGGCGCCGAGAAGTACAACAGGAAGATGAACAGCAGCGACCAGCCGACAGAGACCCGCGCCTCACGCACGGACGGCGTCGTGAAGTAGCGCATCAGGATGTGCGGCAGGGACGCCGTGCCCACCATCATGCAGAAGATGATGCCGAAGAAGTTCAGCGGCGTGTAGTTCATGAACGGTTGGATGTGCGGCTTGAGCGTGGTCGCCCCGCAATTGGCCGCCGTGCACAAGGTCGCCAGCCCGGTTCGCACCAATTCCTGCTCGCGAGCCGTGATCTCCTGGATCGCCTGCCCGTAGGTGAGCTCCGGGATCGGAATGCCGTAGCGCTTCGTGGACAGGATCACGATCGGCACCAGATAGGCGACGATCAGCACGATGTATTGGGCGATCTGCGTCCAGGTGACCGCGCGCATGCCGCCGAGCATCGCGCACAGCAGGATGCCGACGAGGCCCGCGAACACCGCGATCTCGAACTGCATGCCGAGGAAGCGCGAGGCGATGATGCCGGTGCCGAAGATCTGTGCCGTCACGTACGTGAAGGAACAGCACACCAGCACGATCACGGCGAGGAAGCGCGCAAAATTGCCGCCATAGCGGAACGCCATGAAGTCGGGGACCGTGTAGGCGCCGAACTTGCGCAGGTACGGGCCGACCAGGATCGACACCAGCACGAAGCCGCCGGTCCAGCCAAGCACCCAGGCGAGGCCGTCGTAGCCGAACAGGAACAGCGAGCCGGCCATGCCGACGAAGGAGGCCGCCGACATCCAGTCGGCGCCGGTCGCCATGCCGTTGTAGAAGGCGGGCACGCGCCGTCCCGCAACGTAGTATTCCGACACCTCCGCCGTGCGCATGGCGATGCCGATGATGCCGTACACCGCCAGCGTGAAGAAAACGAAGAGATAACCGAGGATGCGATTGGAAACCCCGGCCTGCTCCATGACAGCGAGCAGGATGATGAAAGCGAGGAAGCCGCCGGTATAAAGGCCGTACATCCGGCCCAGGCTTCGCATGAACTCGGCGCGTTCCGATGTGGACTGGACTGCCATGATCCCCTCCCTCAGTCGTCTTCAGCGACGCCGTGCTGGCGATCGATCCGATCCTGCTGCCATGCGAACACGAACAGCATGACCACGAACACGATCAGCGAGCCCTGGGCCGCCATGTAGAAACCGAGCGGAAACTTCAGGATGGGAATGGTGAACTGGTTCAGGTAATTGACGAACATATGGACGATGTAGCCAAAGAAGAACCAGATGAAGAGATGCACCAGCATCAGCCTGGTGGTCCTCTTCCAGTGGACGTCGTCGCTCGAGTTTTGCATGATGTCGCGGAGCCTCCCTGTGACGTCTCGTTCAGCCCGGCTGCGGCCGGAGGAGGGAGGACGATGTGCGGCTTCCCCCCGTGCCCGCCACCATCCGATCTGCGCCGGAACGCGAGTCACTGCGCAAAAGGCTAGCATTTAGCGCAGTCCACGCTTCATAATACTTTCGTCCAAGATGGTGGTGGGAACACAGTGATCAGACTGAAAGAACTGGGGAACGAGCTGAAGGCCGTCTCGGACTGGGTGCGGGGGCGGCGCCCGCCTGTCCATGACGCACGCGCCCTTGCCGACTTCGTCAACGAGCACGCCGCTTTTCTCGTGCAGAAGGGCATTTACGAATATTCGCGTGCGCGCGCCGGCCACTACGCCAAGGTCCTATTCAAGGAGCAGGCCTTCATCGAAGCGGTAGACCGTGCGCGCTGGAGCGCCTTTCCCATCGGCCTGGCCATGGTGGGCGAGCTGGTCGAGGGCGCGCTGCGCCCGCTGGCCGGCGACGCGCGCAACGATGAGCTCGAAGCCGTCGCTGCGCTGGTACTCTCGGTATTCGACCGATATCCCCTCCCCGCCGGTCTCGATGCGAAGACATGGAGCGATGCGCGCACCGCACTCGCGCGGCACATGCAACTTGTCGGTCTGCATCCACCCAAGCGCGCGTTCGAGATCGCCGATCCGTTCGCCAAGGCCTACTTCGACCTGCTGCCGATCAATGAGGAGCTGCGCCGCAGCGAGTTTCCGACCATCCACAGCTATCTCAGGGTGACGCTGTGCAACGTGCACGCGGAGCTGACCAAGCGCGCAGACCTGCCTGGGGTCCTTGCCTCGCTGCTCGCCACGGCCAAGCCGTAGGGGCAAGCGGGCCCGTGCCGCTTCTGCCGGCCCGCGGCAGGGAATGATCTGGCCCACCGGCCCCGGATTGAGTTGGGCCTGAATGATCGCGCAGGCCACAAAAAAGGCCGCGGGCGGCGGGCTGCAGCACCGGTCACGGCCGTGTCATGCAACCGCATGCAGTGCCGCCGGAAGGCCAGTTTTCGCTTGCGGCAACAGGTTTGGCGGCTCATATACGGCCCGGCAAATCCCATGCCGGAAGGTCTGCGAGCGCGGCGCATGGGCGCCGCTGGGGGCCAGAAGGCGCAAATCTCGGCCCGCCGACCAAGGAGAGTGCATGGCCAAGGAAGAGATGCTGGAGTTCGAGGGCGTGGTGGCCGAGGTGCTGCCGGATGCGCGGTGCCGCGTGAAGCTCGACAACGGCCACGAGGTGGTTGCATACACCTCCGGACGGATGAAGAAAAACCGCATCCGCATCCTGGCTGGCGACCGCGTGACCGTGGAGATGACGCCCTACGACCTCGACAAGGGCCGCATCAACTTCCGCCATAAGGACACGCGCGCTCCCGTCAGCACCGGGCCGCGCCGCCCGCCGCAGCGCCGGTTCCGCTGAGCAGGCGAACAATCCAGAGCACGGTTGGCCCGCCGCCTTTCTTGCGCCCCCGAATCGGCCAATCGTAGTGCCGCAGTTTCGCGGCAGGAGTGCCCAATGGTCGAACGGGCGAGTGGCCGGCGCCGGGAAAGCGGCGAGGCGGAGGAGCGGGCCCGGGATGCCGCCGAGAGCGGCCGCCGGGGGCTGACGCCGAAATTCGACAAGAAGACCATCGCGCTGGTCTACGACTTCGACGGCACCCTCTCGCCGAAGCCGATGCAGGAGTATGCCTTCCTGCCCAAGATCAACACCGATCCCGAGGCTTTCTGGGCCGAGAGCAACCGGCTGGCCAAGCAGCACGCCGCCGACCCGCTCATCACCTACATGCACCTGCTCTACAAGAAGGCCAAGGAGCGCAACGTCCGCATCGACCGCAGCGACCTCGTGGCCCAGGGCAAGCTGGTCGAGCTCTTTCCGGGCGTCGAGGGCTGGTTCGATGTGATCGGCGACTACGTCAAGGCGCACGCCCAGAGCCACGGCGTCAGCTTGCGCCACTATCTCGTCTCGTCCGGCCTGACGGAGATCATCGAGGGCACGGCGATCCGCAGGCGCTTCCACAACGTGTTCGCTTCCGAATACTGGTTCGAGGCCTACGACCTGCCCTATCCCAAGCGTGTCATCACCGATACGGGCAAGACGCAGTATCTCTTCCGCATCAACAAGGGAGTGGAGGACCTGGGCGACAACATCAACCAGCACATGCCCGAATCCGCCCGGCCGATCCCCTTCTCAAACATGATCTACTTCGGCGACGGCGACACCGACGTGCCCTCGATGGCGGTGATGCGCAAGAACGGCGGGCATGCGGTGGCCGTCTACCCGCCGGGCAAGTCGAAGGCCAAGTGCGTCGACCTGTTCAAGGCGAACCGCTGCGATTTCTTCGCGCCCGCCGACTACCGCGCCGGCTCCGAGCTCTACAAGCGCACTTGCCTCCTGCTCGACCGCATCCTTGCCGACATCCGCGTGCAGGAGGAGATGTGGCGGCTGGGGCGCGGGGTGGTCCGCGCACGATAAGCAGAGCGATCGGCACAATCGTCGAGCCCGATGCGGCCAGGATGGGATCGACAGGCAGCAGCGGCATGCTCGAAGCGCTGATCCTGGCGGTGATGGTTCTGGCGGGCTACGCGGATTGGCCGGGGTGGACGGTGCCGGCGGGGGCAGCGGCGGCCACGATCGCGGGCTGGTGGCGGAAGGTGCGCCTGCTGCGCCGGCATCCGCAGGTGCCGTTCAGCGCCAAGATGACGGGCTATCTCATCGCCAGCATCGTCTTCAACGTGATCTTTTCGGCCGCGAGCTACGTGGCCGGGCAAGTGGCTCGCTGGTGGCTCGGCGAGTGACGCCGCCGTAGGGCGCAATAGGCGTCAGCCGTATTGCGCCGCTCGAGCGCGGCCACGGTGCAATACGCTTCGCTATTGCACCCTACGTGCCCATGACGCCCGGGTGGAGCTTCGCGAGAATCTGCGCTACCGGGTCAGTGCATGGCGCTGGTGCTTTCCTGGCGCTTGAGGCGCTGGGCGGTGGTGCGCGGGCCTTCGGCGTCGGCAGCGGCCAGAATGCTGGGCGGCAGGTCGCGGCCGCGCAGGACGCCGACGACCTCCATCGGCGCCTCCACGCCGCGCACGTTGACGATCAGGACGGGGCCCGCCTCCTCGAGGCAGTTGGCGTAGGTGGCGACGTCCGCCGACATGACGATCTGGAAGCCCTTCTGCTTGGCCACCGCCTCCAGCCGGCTCGCCACGTTGACGGCGTTGCCGATGACGGTCAGGTCCACCGCCTCGCCGTAGCCGATGCGGCCGATCAGCATGGGGCCGGCATGGATGCCGATGCCGACCTTCAAGGGCCTGCCGATCTCGACGCCCAGCTTGGCGTTGATGGCATCGAGCGCGAGGTCGATGTCGCGCGCGGCCCGGAGGGCCTGCCGGCAGCCGGCCTCGACGCCGTGGCGCTGGCCGAAGATGGCGAGCAGCCCGTCGCCCAGGAACTTGTCGATCCAGCCGCCGTGCGTGTGAATGGCCGAGCCGGCGGCGGCGAAGAACTCGTTGAGGATGAAGACGACGTCGTAGGGCAGGCGGCTCTGCGAGAGCTGCGTGAAGTCGCGCAGGTCCAGGAACATCACCGCCATGGCTTTCTCGATGCCGCCCGAGTCGAGCTCCTGTATGTCGGCGCCCTCCGGCCCCGTCGTGGCCGGGCGCAGCAGGCGGGTGACGGTCATGGCGCCCGCGGGGCGCACCTGGCAGGCAAGGCGCACGTTGCGCGGCGCGGCGATGCTGGCGAGCGTGATGGCCTCGGGGTAGAGCGGCGGGGCCAGGTCGCCTTCGCAATCGTCGATGCGCACGCGACAGGTGGAACAGCGTGCCCTGCCGCCGCAGATGGACGCGTGCGGGATCTTGTTCTTGCGGCTGATCTCGAGCAGCGTCGGCCCCTCCGGCGAGAGGACCGTCGGTCCGCCGGTGTAGGTGATGGCGTTCTTTGGGCGCATGCCGAGCACGACGTGTCGCGCAGCGATGCCGAGCGCGACGAGGAGCAGCACGCCGGCAAAGCCGAAACGCACCATCCAGCGATAGCTTTCCAGGCTGGCGGACGCTGCCGCATTTGGCCAATGCGTGAGCTCCTTGATCTTGGCGAACGTGTGCGCGTTCTCGATGGAGGATGCCACGGCTTTTCCGGACACCATGAAGCCGCCGAGCGCGGCGAGCGGCACGGCGATGGCGATGAACAGCAGCACGGGCTGTGCGGTACGGTAGGGCGTGTAGAGCCGCAGCCAGAAATGGATGCCGAGGCAGCCGTGCAGCCACACGAGGAGCAGCAGCGTGCTCTGGAGGATGGCGCTGGCCGGCCAAAGCCGGGCCAGCTCGTAGAGATAGTTGTCCTCCACCCCGAAATAGACGTGCGCGATGCGGGTGTTGACGATGTGCGGGAGCAGCAGGAAGGGGATGGCGAGACCGAGCGCGATCTGGATCGCCTCCCACGCCGGCATCCGCCACGTGGTGCGCCGGGCGAGCTTGTAGAGCCCGAGGCCCATGTGGGTGACCAGCGCCAGGCACAGCACCGCCGTTCCCGGAAGCGAGCGGGTGACGACCTGGCGCCAGCTCTGCACCTCGTGCATGGCCTCCAGATCGACGAGACCCACGGCGTGGTTCAGGAAATGCGTGGCGGCGAAGGTAAACAGGATGAGGCCCGAGGCGACCCTCAGGCGCTGCGGCAGGCTGCCTCGAAGCAAGACGTGCATTGATTTCTCAGCCCTGCGATCCACCCCATGAGGGGCACCATAGGCCGGTATGGCTGAGATGAGAATAGAAGCCGCCGGAGGCCTCGGGTGTGCCGCGGGGAACGCTTCGCTGAAGGGTTAAGGCCCCGGCTGCGCGGCCGCCGTGGCGGTGCCCGGTTCGGCATCCGGCCCGTGCGCCCGATGCTCGCGCGCCACATAGGTGTAGACCGCAGGCGTGACGAACAGCGTGAAGATCGTGCCGATGGTCATGCCGGCAGCGATCACGATGCCGATCGAGTAGCGGCTGGCGGCGCCGGCGCCGCTGGCGATCAGCAGCGGCACCATGCCCACCACCATCGCCGCCGTCGTCATGAGGATGGGTCGCAGGCGGATGCCGGCCGCTTTGTGGATCGCTTCGCGGCGCGAGAGCCCCTCGTTCTCCTGCAGGTGGTTGGCATAGTCGACCATCAGGATGCCGTGCTTGGAAATCAGCCCGATCAGCGTGACGAGGCCCACCTGCGTGTAGATGTTGACGGTGGCGAGGCCGAGGCTCAGCGGGATGAGTGCCCCGAACATGGCCGTGGGCAGGGCGATGAGGATGATCAGCGGGTCGCGGAAGCTCTCATATTGGGCCGCCAGCACCAGATAGATGATGATGAGGGCAAAGATGAAGGTGACGACGAGCGTGCTGCCCTCCTGCACGTACTGCCGGCTCTCGCCCTGGAAGTCGTAGGAGAAGCTGTCGGGCAGCTTCGCGGCTGCCGTGGTCCTGAGGAAGTCGATCGCCTCGCCCACGGTGCGGCCGGGGAACGGCACGCCCTGCAAGGTCGCGGAGTTGAGCTGCTGGAAGCTCGTCAGCGCGTTGGGCTGCACCGACTGGGTCACCTCGGCCACGCCGGAAAGGGGAACCAGCGAGCCCGCCGCGGTGCGCACCTGGTAGCGCTTGAGCCACTCGGCGGTGAGGCGGAAGTCGCGCGGGACCTGCGGGATGACCTGGTAGCTGCGGCCGTACAGGTTGAAGCGGTTGACGTAGTTGCCGCCGAGCAGCGTGGCCATCGATCCGCCGATGTCCTGCATGGTGATGCCGAGGCGGTTGGCCTTGTCATGGTCGAGCTTGACCTCGATCTGGGGCGTCTCGAACTTGAGGTCCGAGTCGGTGAAGATGAACAGCCCGCTTTTCTGGGCCTCCGCCTGCATCTCCGACAGCACCTGGGCGAGCTGCGGGTAGTCGGCGGTGGTGGTGATGACGAACTGCACCGGCGGGCCGCCCGTCGAGCCCGGCAGCGACGGCAGCGCGAACGAGATCGCCTGCGCTCCCGCGATGCCGGCCATCTTGGGCTGCAGGCTCTGCAGAATCTCCTTTTGCGTGCGCTTGCGCTCCTCCCACGGCTTGAAAAGGATGCCGGCGATGGCCTGGTGCACGTTGTTGCCGAAGCCGTTGATGACGAAGACGTGCTCTCGCTCGGGCACCGTCTCGAACACCTTGTTCATCTCGCCGGTGGCCTGCTCCAGGTAGTCGAGATTGGTCGCCTGCGGCGCCTTGACGATGTTGAAGAGGATGCCCTGATCCTCCTCCGGCGCCAGCTCCTTCTGCGCCGTCGTGTACATGATGCCGACGGCGGCGATCACCCCGACCAGGATCAGGATCGTGACGGGCCGGTGATTGAGGGTGCGGTCGAGGGTGCGCTCGTAGCGCCGCTTGAGGCCCTCGAACGTGCGGTCGAGGACGCGCACGAAGCGGCCGCTGGAATGGTCGGACTTGAGCAGCAGCGACGCCATCATGGGTGACAGCGTGAGCGCGATGATGCCCGATACCACCACGGCTCCCGCCAGCGTGAAGGCGAACTCGCGGAACAGCGCACCCGTCAGCCCCGACACGAAGCCGATCGGCGCATAGACTGCGGCCAGCGTGATGGTCATGGAGATGACCGGGACGGCGATCTCGCGGGCGCCGGTCAGGGCCGCCTGGTAGGGCGCCATGCCCTCCTCGATGTGGCGATGGATGTTCTCGACCACGACGATGGCGTCGTCGACCACCAGGCCGATGGCGAGCACGAGGGCCAGCAGCGTCAGCAGGTTGATGGAGTAGCCCAGCGCCAGCAGCGCGAACATCACGCCGATCAGCGACAGCGGGATGGTGACGATCGGGATCAGCGTGGAGCGCAGGTTGCCGAGGAACAGGAAGATCACCACGATGACGATCAGCGCCGCCTCGATCAGCGTCTTCTCGACCTCCTCGATGGAGGCGTTGATGAACTTGGTGGCATCGTAGGCGATGGCCGATTCCATGCCCGCCGGGAGCTGGCGCTGGATGTCCGGGAAGGCCTTGCGCACGTCGCCGATGACGGTCAGCGGGTTCGATGTGGGCGTGGCGAAGATGCCGATGAACACCGCCTTGAGGCCGTCGAAGACGGAGGAGGAATCGGCACTTTCGGGGCCGAGCTCGATGGTGGCGATATCCTGCAGGCGGATCAGTGCGTCACCCCGTCCGACCACGACCAGCTTGCCGAAGGCCGCCGGATTGTCGAGCGACGTCTCCGCATTGATGGTGGTCTGGACGAAGTCCGCCTTCACCTGGCCCGCGGCCGAGACGAAGTTGTTGGCGGAAAGCGCGTTGCGCACGTCGACCGGCGTCACGCCTAGCGCAGCCATCTTGTCCGGGTCGAGCCAGATGCGCATGGCGAACGGCTGCCCGCCCAGGATCTGCGCGCTGGCCACGCCGTTGATGGTCTGCAGCCGCGGCTGCACCACGCGCGTCAGATAGTCGGTGATCTGGGACGCCCCCAGCACCTTGCTGTTGAAGGACAGGTACATCAGCGCCGTGGTCTCGCCCGTCTGCTTGACCACAACCGGGTCCTGAGACTCGCGCGGCAGCACGCTCTTGACCTGCTGGATCTTGGACAGCACGTCGGCAACGGCGCGATCGGGATCGGCGTCGAGCCGCAGGTTGAGCGTCACGACGCTGACGTTCTGCTGCGAGGAGGAGGACAGCGTGTCGATGCCCTCCGCGCTCGCCACCGCCTGCTGGATGGGGACGGTGATGAAGCCCTTGATCACGTCGGCATTGGCGCCGGGATACGTGGTCGTGATGGTGATGGTGGTGTTGGTGATCTTCGGGAACTGCCGCACGGGCAGATTGAACGCCGACGCAAGGCCGACCAGGAGGATCAGCAGGCTCACCACGGTGGCAAGCACCGGCCGCCGGATGAATATGTCGGTGAAGGACATGCCTCCCTACTCCTTGGGCCGCACGGCCGGCGGCGTGAGAGGCTGGGTGTTGTCGATACGAATGGCTGCGCCGGGGTTGAGTTTGAGCTGGCCCGTCGTGACGACCTGCTCGCCAGCCTTCAGGCCGAAGGTGATGGCCACCCGCCCATCGCGCACCTGGCCGGTACGCACGAAGCGGCGTTCGGCGGTGAGCTCGGCGGCGG
>DATFCC010000253.1:0-7639 GCA_035253505.1 Hyphomicrobiaceae bacterium | reverse complement strand
CCTCCATGCGGTCGACGAGATCGCGGATGCGGTCGGTCTCGGTGCAGATGAGCTGCGTGAGCGCACGGTCCTCATCCTTGAGGCCGGGCTCCAGGAGCTGCGCGGCGCCGCGGATGCCCGACAGCGGGTTCTTGATCTCGTGGGCGAGGACGGCGGCCATGCCGGACACCGAGCGCGCCGCTGCGCGATGCGTGAGCTGCCGCTCGATCATCTGCGCCATCGAGCGCTGCTGCAGCATCAGCACGATCAGCCCGGGCTGCTCGGAAATGCCGCCGGCGAAGACGTCGACGTGACGGTGCACCCCGCTGCGCGGCAGATCCACCTCCACGCCGTACTCGTTGACGGTGACGCCGGTCTTGCGCACCTGGCGCACGAGCGCGCCGAGCGGGCTGGAGAAGGCGATGATATCGGGCAGCGTCTGGCGCTTCAGCATGCCGTGGCTGAGGGAGAAGAAGGTCTCGGCGGCAAGGTTGGCGTAGAGCACGCGGTCATCATCGCCCAGCACGAGCACCGGATGGGGCAGGGCGCCGAGCAGGAGATCATGCTCGATGTGCCGGCGCGGACTGGCCGCGCGCTGGTCCCGCACCGCCTCGTTCATGCGGCCATCTCCGGGGCCTCGCCGTAGAACGCGGCGAGCCCGCTCAGCACCTCGCCTGGATCCTCGCTGGTGCAAAGCCGGCGACGCCACGCCGCAACGGCATCCGGCGCACGCCCGCTACTCGCCAGATACCAGCCGATGTGCTTGCGTGCGGCCCGCAGCCCGTGCCGGGTCCCTTGCTCCGACAGCATGGCCTCGACGTGCTGCCTGGCAATGCCGCTCTGCTCCTCGAGCGGCGGCGAACCCGGGTCGCGGCCGTCCGACAGAGCGGCGTCGATGCGCGCCGGCATCCAGGGTGCGCCATAGGCGCCGCGGCCGACCATGACGGCGTCCGCGCCCGAGGCCGCAAGGGCCGCCGCCGCGCTTTTCGGGTCGACGATGTCGCCGTTGACGACCACCGGCAGCCGGACGGCTTCCTTGACGCGGGCCACGTAGGCCCAGTCGGCCTCGCCCTTGAAGAACTGGCAGCGGGTGCGCCCGTGCACGGTGATGAGGGCGACGCCTGCCGCCTCGGCCCGCCGCGCCAGCTCGGGCGCATTTCGGCTCGAGTCGTCCCAGCCGGTGCGCATCTTCAGCGTCACCGGCACGGCGGCTGCGCCGACCACCGCCTCGACGAGCCGTGTCGCGTGATCCAGGTCGCGCATCAGGGCGGAGCCCGCCTGCTTTCCGGTCACCTCTCGCGCCGGGCAGCCCATGTTGATGTCGATGATGTCGGCGCCCATCTCTTCCGCCATGCGCGCGCCTTCCGCCATCCAGCGGGCCTCGCAGCCCGCCAACTGGATGACGAAGGGAGCAAGATTTCGGCCAACTGCGCGCTCGCGCGCTCCGTGACGCTGGCGGACCAGATGCTCGCTGGCGACCATCTCGGTCACGACCAGCCCGGCGCCCAAATCGTGGGCGATCCGGCGGAAGGGCAGATCGGTGACGCCGGACATCGGCGCCAGGAAGACACGGCTCCGCAAGGCGTGGCGGCCGATGGCGATCGGCGGCCGATTGGCTTGCGCGGAAGCAGAATTCTGGCTTGTGCCCATTTAATAGGCAGATTACACCGATGCATTCGTCTTAGGCAGGTTAGCCCGCCAGCTTGTGCTTCGCAAGTGCGAGCGGCCGGTGATGCACATCTCGCCAGGGTTGTCGCAGGTGGGTCGCCCCGGCTAAGGCAATGCTGTCGGCTGGAGGCGTGCCCCTTTGGAGACTGCGGCGCTGATCGTTGCTGCCGGAAAGGGAACGCGCGCGGCGGGTTCGCTGCCCAAGCAATATGCCCTCGTGGGCGGCGTGCCGGTGTTGGCGCGCACGCTGAAGGCCTTTCTGGATCACGCCAGCGTCGACCTGGTGCAGGTGGTGATCGCTGCCGGCGACGAGCCGCTCTATGCCGCGGCGACGCGGGCGCTGGCCTCCGCCAAGCTTATCGAGCCCGTTACCGGCGGCGCCACGCGCCAGATCTCGGTCCGCCATGGTCTTGTCGGGCTGGCGCCTCGCGCTCCCGACCGGGTGCTGATCCACGACGCCGCCCGCCCGTTCGTGACGGCGGATGTCATCGACCGGGTGCTCGCGGCGCTCGCGCAGGGTCCCGGCGCGGTGGCCGCCATTCCTCTCGACGATACGCTGAAGCGCTCCGGCGCCGACGGTCGCATCGCCGGGACGGTGGATCGGTCCGGCCTGTGGCGGGCACAGACGCCCCAAGGCTTCCGGTTCGCGGACATCCTCGCGGCCCATCGGCGTGCGGAGGCGGCAGGGCGCGACGACATGACCGACGATGCCGGCGTCGCCGAGTGGGCGGGCCTGCCGGTCGCCCTGGTGCCCGGGGACCCCGCCAACACCAAGCTGACGACCGCGGAGGACATGGCCATGGCGCAGCGCGCGTTGGCGGGGCCGGACGTGCGGTCCGGTCAGGGCTTCGACGTGCACCGGCTGGTGGTCGGCGATCACGTGTGGCTCGCCGGCGTTCGTATCCCGCACAGCCATGCGCTGGAGGGCCATTCCGATGCCGACGTCGCCCTGCACGCCCTGACCGACGCCCTGCTCGGCGCCATCGGCGAAGGCGACATCGGCCAGCACTTCCCCGACACGGACCCGCGCTGGAAGGGTGCGGCGTCGGCCATCTTCGTGCGCGAGGCCGTGCGCCGCGTCCGGGAGCGCGGCGCCGCGGTGGGCAACGTGGACCTGACACTGCTGTGCGAATCGCCCAGGATCGCGCCGCACCGCGAGGCCATGCGGCGGACGGTGGCGAGCCTGCTGGGGATCGACGAGCAGCGGGTCAACATCAAGGCCACGACCACCGAGCGCCTGGGGTTCATCGGCCGGCGTGAGGGGATTGCTGCACTTGCCGCTGCAACCGTGATCTTCTCGTAGGGTCGGCGCGCGGCATCGGCAACGCGGATTGCGGCCTGCGGCGACCCCGGTGCGGCGCGGCTCGCATGCGGCTCGCAAAATTGCCACATGGGTGGCGAGAGGGGTGGCCGAGGCCTGCTCGGCGGCGTTGCCATCCCCCCTAGAATCGGAGCATTCAACAAGGAGGTTGTTAGGTCACGGGTAGATCACGGGCCAGGGGATGCCCCAATGAACATGATGACACCCGGTCTCGCGACCGCCGCAGCCGACGTCGGCGACATCGCCGAGAACACCAGTTCCGCCTGCATCTCGACGCGCGTGCGCCAGCTTTCGCGCATCGTCACGCGCGTCTATGACGACGCCCTGCGGCCGCTCGGCATCACGGCGAGCCAGTTCACGCTGCTGACCCAGCTCGCCCAGCAGGACGGCATCACCGCGGTGGAGATCGGCCATTCGCTCGATATCGAGAAATCGACGCTGTCGCGCAATCTGAAACGGCTGCTCGCCCTCGGCCACCTCACCATGGATCCGCCGGCCGGGCGGCGCGGTCGCGGCCTGCATCTGACCCCCAAGGGTGAGGCCGTCATCAAGCAGGCGTATCCGGTATGGATGTCGGCGCAATCGAAGACGGTTGCGATCATGGGGGCGCAAAGCCGCGCCATGCTCGACGACCTCCTCACGCAGGCGGAGAAGCTTGCGGCAGCTTGAATCTTTCGCTCTCTCTCACTTCTCTCTATCCTCTGCGGCGCGCATTTGCCCGATGCGCGCCGCGATCTTTTTGGAGGCGTGAGGAGGCGCGCATGTTCCCGCCGGCCCTGCAGGATGATGCCGCGCGCCTGCTCGAGGAGTTTCACTCGCGGGCGTTGCGGCTGGTCACGGCCGAAAGCTCGACCGGCGGCCTGGTCGTGGCCTTGCTGACCGAGATCGCCGGGTCGTCGGGGGTCGTCGAGCGCGGGTTCGTCACCTACTCCAACGCGGCAAAGCGCGAGGAGCTCGGCGTGCCGGACGCCCTGCTCGCAGCGCACGGCGCCGTCAGCGAAGCCGTCGCCCGCGCCATGGCGGAGGGCGCCCTCGCGCATTCGCCTGCCGACGTGGCCGTATCCGTCACGGGCGTGGCGGGACCGGGAGGCGGCAGCGCGGCGAAGCCGGTGGGCCTGATGCACCTGGCGGCGGCGCGCCGGGGCCGGCCGACGCTGCACCGCGAATGCCGCTTCGGCGACATCGGCCGCCAGCGTGTGCGCCTGGAAACCGTTGCGGCGGCGCTGTCGCTCCTGCGGAGCGCTGTCGCGAATTGACCGCCCGACGATCAATGCGAGGTTGGGTCGGGGCGACGCACCGAAGGACAGGCGGCGATCCGCTGCCGGCATGTAGGGTGCAATAGGCGAAGCCGTATTGCACCGCTGGGAGGCTGAGACGCGGCGCAATACGCTTCGCTATTGCGCCCTACGCCGTCGTCAGTTCAGGGCTGTGCGCTGCGCCTCCGGCCGGGATGACTGTAGGGTGCAATAGGCGAAGCCGTATTGCACCGCTGGCGGCTGGCACGCGGCGCAATGCGCTTCGCTATTGCGCCCTACGCCGTCTCGTCAGTTCAGGGCTGTGCGCTGCGCTCTGGCCGGGATGACCGTAGGGTGCAATAGGCGAAGCCGTATTGCACCGCTGGGCGGCTGGCACGCGGCGCAATGCGCTTGGCTATTGCACCCTACGCCGCCTCGTCAGGTGCAGCTGGCGGACCTCAGGCGAACTCCATGATGACGGCGTCGACGGCAAGGCTGTCGCCGGGCTTGGCCTTGATCGACTTGACGACACCGTCACGCTCCGCACGCAGGATGTTCTCCATCTTCATGGCCTCGACGACACACAGCGCCTCGCTGGCCTTGACCTCCTGGCCGACGGTCACATGCACTGCTTTCACGAGGCCCGGCATGGGGCACAGCAGCAGCTTGGAGGTGTCGGGCAGGGCCTTCTCCGGCATCAGCGCGGCGAGGGCAGCCTCCTGCTGCGTGTAGACGTAGACCTTGGCGCGGATGCCGCGGTGGGCGAGCTCGTAGCCGTTGAGGATGGCGCGAACCTGCACCGAGACGGGCCGGCTACGCACCGTTCCCGTCCACACCGGCTGGCCCGGCCACCAATCCGACTGCATTTCGAGGGCTTCCCGGCGGTTGCCCTGGGCGTCGAGGAACGTCACCTTGATGGGGGCGCCGAGCGCGCCTTCCACCTGCGCCTCGACACGCTCGCCGTCCACCACGGCGATGCGCCGGCTGGCGAAACGCACCGACGGCCCGCCCATCTGGCCGGTGATGGCGCGGCGCCGCGCGTTGCCCAAATGGTCGATGGCGATGGCCACGGCGGCCAGCAGGTCCAGCTCTGGCCGTTGCGGGGAACGCGGCTTGAAGCCGCCCTTGAACTCCTCGGCAATGAACCCCGTCGACAACCGCCCTTCGCGCCAGCGCGGGTGCTGCATCAGCGCCGACAGGAAGGGAATGTTGTGCTCGACGCCGTCGATGACGAAGGCGTCGAGCGCGGCGGCCTGCAGGTCGATGGCGGCAGCCCTGGTCTCCGCGTGCGTCACCAGCTTGGCGATCATGGGATCGTAGTACATGGAGATCTCGGCGCCCTCGAACACGCCGGTATCGTTGCGAACGGTCCCGCCGGGGGATGCGCCTTCCCGGGGCGGACGATAGCGCGTCAGCCGGCCTATGGAGGGCAGGAAGTTGCGGTAGGGGTCCTCGGCGTAGACGCGCGATTCCACCGCCCAGCCCTTGAGCTGCACGTCCGACTGCCGGATCGCCAGCCTCTCGCCCGCCGCGACGCGGATCATCTGCTCGACGAGGTCGATGCCGGTGACGAGCTCGGTCACGGGATGCTCGACCTGAAGCCGCGTATTCATCTCCAGGAAATAGAAGGAGCGGTCCTGCCCGGCGACGAACTCCACGGTGCCGGCGCTGTCGTAGCCGACCGCCTTCGCCAGGGCGACGGCCTGCTCGCCCATCGCTCTGCGCGTCTTGGCATCGAGCAGCGGGGAAGGCGCCTCCTCGATCACCTTCTGGTTGCGGCGCTGGATCGAGCACTCGCGCTCGCCCAGGTAGATCACCTCGCCATGCTTGTCGCCGAGCACCTGGATCTCGACGTGGCGCGGGTTCTCGATGAACTTCTCGACGAACACGCGGTCGTCGCCGAAGCTGGACTTGGCCTCGGAGCGCGCGAGGCCGAAGCCCTCCTCCGCCTCCTTGGCATTGAAGGCGATGCGCATGCCTTTGCCACCGCCGCCGGCCGACGCCTTGATCATCACGGGGTAGCCGATCTCGGAGGCAATTTTGACGGCGTGCCGGGCGTCCGTGATCTCGCCGAGGTATCCCGGAACCGTCGAGACCCTGGCCTTGGCTGCCGCCTTCTTGCTTTCGATCTTGTCGCCCATGGCGGCGATGGCCCTGGGGTTTGGGCCGATGAAGACGATGCCGGCCTTCTGCAGGGCTACGGGGAAGGCCTCGCGCTCCGACAGGAAGCCATAGCCCGGATGCACCGCCTCGGCACCCGTGGAGCGGCAGGCCTCCACGATCTTGTCGATCACCAGGTAGGACTGGGCCGCCGGCGGCGGGCCGATGGGGACGGCCTCGTCCGCCATTTCGACGTGCAGGCCGTCCCGGTCGGCGTCGGAATAGACGGCCACCGTCCTTATGCCGAGCCGGCGCGCAGTCTTGATGATGCGGCAAGCGATCTCGCCGCGGTTGGCGATCAGGATCTTCTTGAACATGCGCGCTCCCGAGGGTCGGGGCTGGAACCCTCATCGGCCGGCCCTGGCGAATTCGAGGGACCAACGAGGGGCCTGACCCGGCCCGCGCGATGATAGGGAAAAATATACGCTGCGGAAGGGGGAAGCCTGCGGATGCAGCGTCGCGGGATATGGCGGCTCGGGCCTGATGGCACCTCCCGCGCTGCGGCCGATGCGACCTGCAACTCCAGGTCAATTGCAATTCGACTCGATTGCGGTGGACTACGGAAGCCGCTCCCTAACCGCGAACGCGGTTCCGGCCCGCGCGATCGATCGCATTGAGTTAAACTTGGCGGCGAGGCGGAGTATCGATGATGCAGGCGCTGACAGTCGAGGAGCGGGGTGACACCCAGAGGTTGGCGCCGCTTGCGGCCGCCTCGCCGCTGCAGCGGCTCGACCAGCTCATAGAGGCCGTCGAGAGGCGCATTGCCGCCCACGAGGCCAGCATGCGCGAGACCTCCCTGGTCAATGGAAGCAACGCGCTCGTCGCATTCGAGCTGGAGAAGATGCACCTGCTGGTCGCGCTGCTGCGCGAGGGGCGCGAGCGGCTCGCCAGCGCGTCCGGCGCGCCGTCCTGAGGCTTTGACACTGGGATCGAGCGAGCCGCAGCCCTCCGCAGCTTGCGGATGGATGGATGGCCGGGACCAGCCCGGCCATGACGATGGGGAAAGGTCGGCGGGGAGGTCCACCGGTAACGGCGCTTTCCCCCCAACGGTGCGGCGAGCTTGCCGTGCGGCACCCGCATCGCGAAGCCCCGACTGTGGTCCCGGCCGGAGTGGGGCGGAGAGCCGGTGTAGGGCGCAATAGCGAAGCGTATTGCGCCGCGTGCGAGCGACGCGGGTTCGAGCGGCGCAATACGGCTGCCTACTGCACCCTGCATGCGACCGGCAGGGATTGCCGTGCGGCCCCTGGGTCCCGGATATTTCGCTGCGCGAAATTCC
>DATFCC010000252.1:0-3394 GCA_035253505.1 Hyphomicrobiaceae bacterium | reverse complement strand
CTGATCGCAGAGGCCGGAGCGGGCGAAGTAGGCCGTGGAGTCGAAGCCCGGCTGATTGCGGTCGGGTCCCGTCTCGCCGAAGCCGGTGAGCGAGGCGTAGATCAACCGGTCGTTAAGATCGCAGACATCGCCGTAGGCCAGCCTGAGCCGGTCGCGGACGGGCAGGGGGAAGTTGGTGATCAGCACATCGGCAGTGCGAATGAGCGGGTCGAGCGCGGAGCGGCCGGCCGGATGCTTGAGGTCGAGCGCGATCGAGCGCTTGTTGCGCGCATCCATCATCCAGGGATAGTTCACCGCGCTCTTGGGATAGGCGGAGCTCGTTATGATGGAGCGGTTCGGGTCGCCTTCGCCGGGTTGCTCCACCTTGATCACATCGGCACCGTAGTCGCCCAGCACGACGGCGGCCGCCGGGCCGGCGATATAGGTCGAGATGTCCAGCACCCGCAATCCCGCGAGCGGCAGCGCCGCCTCACTCATGGCTTCTCCCCATCGCCGATATCCACCGTCGCAGACGTAGTCTAGTCTATGCGGCCTCCGGCCGGTGCTGGCGCACTGTCGCGGAGCATCGGTGATCGAGGAGGCTGGATGAAGTTCGGGTTGTTCGGCGGAGCCAAGTCGGCAGGCGAGGGCGCGGTCGGCGACAGCCTGGGCTACCGGAACTACATAGACTACGTGCTGCACGCCGAGGCGCTCGGCTTCCACAGCGTGTTCGTGGTCGAGCACCACTTCACGGGCGTGGGCCAGCTCTCCGCGTCGCTCAACTTCCTGAGCTACCTGGCGGGCCGCACCTCGCGCATCAGGCTCGGCACCGCGGTGATCGTGCTGCCCTGGCACAACCCGGCTCTGCTCGCCGAGCAGGTGGCGACGCTCGACCTCGTCTCCAACGGCCGGTTCGATTTCGGGGTCGGCAAGGGCTATCGGCCGCCGGAGTTCGCGGGCTTCGCGATCCCGATCGAGGAGGCGACCGATCGCTTCGATGAGGCGATGGCGTTCCTGCGCAAGGCCTGGAGCGGCCCCGAGCGGTTCTCGCACCACGGCAAGCGCTGGCGCTTCGACAACATCGTCATCGAGCCGCGGCCGGTGCAGCAGCCGCATCCGCCGTTCTGGATGGGGGCCGGCAGCTTCGAGTCGATCCGCCGTGCGGCCCATGAGGGCTTCAACCTGCTGCTTGACCAGATCGCACCCGTTGATCTGATCATCGAGCGGGTGGCGGTCTACCGCGACGAGCTGGAGCGGTTGGGCCGCCCCTGCCGCCCCGCGCAGATCGGCGTCGCCCGCGCCCTGCAGATCGTGCGCAACGAGGCGGAGCGACAAGCGGCCTTGGAAACACGCACCAAGGTGCTGCGAGCGATCGGCGGGCTGGCGCGCGGGCCGGGTGCGGAGCGTTATCAGACCATCGGCTCCCACGCCGACCCGAACCTGGCGAACGAGGAGTCGGCGCTGCTGGGCACGCCCGATGAGATCGTGGCGCGATTGCGCAAGCTCGAGGCCGGCGGCGTCGACTATGTGCTGCTGGTCGATCCGACGGGGTCGAAGGACGCGCTCAGCACGTTCGCGCAGGAGATCATGCCGCGATTTCCCGATCAGGCCTGAGCCGGTGCACCAGGTCGGTCAGTCCGGGCCAGGAAACAGGGCGTCGGTGCGGCCCGAGAGGCGGTAGCTGACAAGGCCGATCCACTCCCGCATCACCGTGTCCAGGCGCTTCAGCCCATCGGCGGGCGCATCGAACGCGCGCACCGCGTCCCAGGCGCCGGCGGTCCGGTAGTCGACCGGCCATGGTTCGATCGCGAAGCCGGCCTTGCGGAACACGCCCATCGCCCGGGGCATGTGCCAGGCGGACGTCACCAGCAGCCAGCGCTCGCCCTCCTTCGGCTGGACGAGGGACTTGGTGAGGACCGCGTTCTCCCACGTGTCGCGCGCCTTGGTCTCGAGAACGAGCCGCTCGCCGTCGCCGAGACCCAGGTCGCGGAACATGGCTCGAGCCGCAGCGGCACCGACCTTGGGCGCGCCCACGATCTCGATGGAGCCGCCGGTGAACGCGACCCTCGCGTCAGGGTATCGTCGCGCCAGGGCAATCGCCTCCGTGAAGCGCTCGCCGGCCTCGTTGAGGGCGTGCATGCCGCGGTCGAGGGCGATGCGCGCGTCCTCCGCACCGCCAAGTACGACAATGCCGGCCACGGGGCGGCTGCCGAGCTCAGGGCGCTTGAAGCGGTGCTCGAGGGGCAGGATCAGCCAGTTGCTGAGCGGCAGCAGACCGCCGAGCAGCAGCAGTGCGGCACTGGCAGCCAGCAGGCGGCGTGCGGCTAGGGCGCGGCCGCGGTAGGCGAGCGCCGCTCCCGCAATCAGCATCACCAGCAGCAGGCCTGAGGGTTGCGCGAAGAACCAGAAGATCTTGGACAGGTAGAAGAACATGCGCTGGCAACCCGTTCAGGCCCGGGCGGATCGAAGGCGGGCCGGGAGTGCTGGCACGCGATCGCGGCGGCGCGGTGGCCCTGGCGGCGTGCTGCCGCCCGCCGACGAGGATGCCGGCGTGCCCGTGCGTTATGCGGGCCCGGGCGTGCCTTTCGGTGCCCCAGCCTCGGGCTGGCGACGCAGGGTGAGCCGGGAGAGCCGAGGGCCCATGAACGCCTTGGCCGCGGGATCGAGCTTCTCGAGCTCGGGATCGTTCTTCTCGAAGTCGAACAGGGGAGCGACCGGGTCCAGCACGCGGTTGGGCAGCGCGCCGCGAAAGCGGAAGTGCAGCCACCGCCGTTCCAGGTAACCGCCGAACAGCAGCTTGGTGGCGTAGGTGGTGGCACCCATCTCCACGCTCGGGATGCGATGCTCAATGGCGAACTCGATGAGCTTCAGCCAGTTGACGAAGTAGAGGTTGAGATCGCGGGCCTGCGGATACTTCATGCCGATCTGCTTGGCGAGCACCCGGTCGCGGCCGACCAGGAAGAGCTGAAAGCTCAGCAGCTCGTCGTCCTGCCAGCACAGCATGAGCTGCGCCTTGTCGCCCATGCCGTGCACCACGGTCGGGAAGTAGTCGGGATCGAGCTTCTCGAATTCGCCGTAGTCGACCCGGCTCTGCTTGAGCGTGTTGGCGAAGAGCTCGGCAATCTCGGCCTCGAGGCCGGCGATGGAGGAGCGGTATTCGATGCGCACGTCCTTGGCGCTGCGCAACTTGCGGCGCAGGTACGACCCGGTCTTGCGGGGCAGCGAGTCCAGATAGTCGTCGAGGCTGCGGTAGGGCAGGTCGAGCATGGCCAGCGGCACGCTCGTCACGCACTTGTAGCCGTTGCGCCGCAAGGGCTCGCTCAGCACCTCGGCCGAGCGATCGAGGCTCTTCACGGCGATGAGTGCGCTCTTGCCGGAGCGCGCGAGGTGTCCCAGGTGCTCCAGCAGGCCGTTG
>DATFCC010000251.1:0-18251 GCA_035253505.1 Hyphomicrobiaceae bacterium | reverse complement strand
GCCGTTGCCATCGGCATCTCCGGTTGGACGGGCTTTGCGCCGCTGACGCTGGCCAAGGAGACCGGCATCTTCAAGAAAAACGGGCTCGACGTGTCCATCAAGAAGATCCCCCAGAAGGACCGTCACCTCGCGATCGCCTCGGGCGACATCCAGTGCGCGGCCACCACCGTGGAGACGTGGCTGGTGTGGAACGCCAACGGGGTCGCCACCAAGCAGATTTTCCAGCTCGACAAATCGTATGGCGCGGACGGCATGGCCGTGCGCAACGACATCGCCTCGATCAAGGACCTCAAGGGCAAGACGGTGGCAGCCTCGGCACCCGGCACCGCGCCCTACTTCACGCTCGCCTGGTTCCTCAAGAAGAACGGGCTCAGCGTGAAGGACGTCACGGTCGTCAACCTGGAGCCGGCAGCGGCAGCAACCGCTTTCGTCGCCGGGCAGAACGATGCGGCAATGACCTATGAGCCATATCTGTCGGCCGTGCGTGCGGCCCCCGACAAAGGCAAGATCATTGCCACCACACTCGACTACCCGATGGTCATGGACACCTTCGGCTGCACCCCTAAGTTCCTCGCCGACAATGCCAAGGCCGCGCAGGCGCTGGCCGACAGCTACTTCGAAGCCGTGGCGGCGATCGCCAAAGACCCGGCCAAGGCCTACGAGGTGATGGGGGCCGACGTGAAGCAGACCGGCGAGCAGTTCGGCAACTCGGCCAAGTTCCTGCGCTGGCAGGACAAGGCCGCCAACCAGAAGTTCTTCGCCGGCGAGCTGCAGGCCTTTTCCAAGGAGGCTGGCGATCTGCTCGTCGAGATCGGCATCATCAAGCAGGTGCCGGACATCGCCACGATCATCGATGCCAGCTACATCAAGTGAGTGAGGCCACTCTCCCGTCTCCTGGGAAAGGAGCACGAGGGCACGAGGACCTCGGCAAAGGCGAATGGGGTCAGACGAAGTCAAATGGGTCAGACCCCTTGCCTCAGGTGGTGACAATGAACAAAACGGGTGCGCGAGGGGGCTGACCCCTCTTGCCTTCGCAGTCGCTCCACGATAGCCGCAACGGATGCCACGGCCGCTCGAGCCCATCTCCCTTCCAGCGCGTGTTGCGCTTGGTATCCTGTTCTTCGTGCTGTTCGTCGCGGCATGGGGCTGGGCGACCTTCGGCGGCTACGTCACGCGCACCTTCCTCGCCGATCCCCTGACCATGGTGCGTGAAGGCTACGGGCTGCTCGTCCGGCACGGATTCCTCTACGACATCGCCATCACCATCTGGCGCGTGGTGGGCGGGTTCGTGCTGGCGGCTCTGCTCGCGGTGCCTCTGGGCGTCTTGATGGGCACCTACAAGGCGGTCGAGGCGTTTCTGGAGCCCTTCGTATCGTTCGCGCGCTACCTGCCGGCCTCGGCGTTCATCCCGCTGCTGATCCTTTGGGCCGGCATCGGGGAGAAGCAGAAACTGCTCGTCATCTTCATCGGCGCCGTGTTCCAGATCATCCTGATGGTGGCGGTGGCGGTCGGCAGCACGCGCCGCGACCTCGTGGAGGCAGCTTATACCCTCGGTGCCGGGGACGGCGGCATCATCCGGCGCGTGCTGATCCCCTCGTCGGCGCCCGACATCGCCGAGATCCTGCGCCTCGTGCTGGGGTGGGCCTGGACCTACGTGATCGTGGCCGAGCTGATCGGCTCGTCGGCGGGCATCGGTCACATGATCGTCGACAGCCAGGCGCTGCTCAACACGGGGCAGATCATCTTCGGCATCATCGTGATCGGCGTCATCGGCCTCGTCTCCGATTTCCTCTTCAAGGCTGCCAACCGCTGGCTGTTTCCCTGGAGGCTGGCGTGACGCACAGCGTTGTCATCCCGGCCAAGCGAGGCCATGAGTGGCCGCGCGCCGAGCGGGGACCCAGGACATGTGCCGGCGAAGCCGTCGATATCGTGCCGGCGGCGCTCTTTCGCTGGGTTCCAGGTCTCGCGCTCGCCGAGGCTCGCGCGGCCCGGGATGACGGGTGGCGCACCAGCGGGCCGGGTGCGCGCGCATGAGCAAGCTCGCCATAGAAGGCGTGACGCGGACCTTTCCGCCGGCCCACCGCGGCGACAAGCCGACGCTGGCCCTCCAGCCCGTCACGCTGACCGTCGCCGACAACGATTTCATCAGCATCCTGGGCCCCTCCGGCTGCGGGAAGTCGACGCTGCTGCGCATCGTTGCCGGCCTCGACCAAGCGACGGCGGGCCGCGTGCTCCTCGATGGGGCGGCCGTCACGCGCCCCGGCCCCGACCGGGGCATGGTGTTCCAGTCCTACACGCTGTTTCCCTGGCTGACGGTGCTCGACAACATCGCCTTCGGCCTGCGCGAGCGCGGCATGCCGATGGGCGAGCGCCAAGGCATCGCCAGGGAATGGTGTGCGCGCATCGGGCTCGCCGGCTTCGAGCGGCACTACCCCAAGCAGCTCTCGGGCGGCATGCAGCAGCGCACCGCCATCGCCCGCGTGCTGGCCAACGATCCCAAGATCATGCTGCTGGATGAGCCGTTCGGCGCGCTCGACCACCAAACACGGGCGCTGATGCAGGAGACCCTGCTCGACATCTGGCAGCGCGCGAGGAAAACCGTGCTGTTCGTCACGCATGACATCGAGGAATCGATCTTCCTGGCCTCGCGGGTGGTGGTGATGAGCGCACGTCCCGGGCGCATCAAGGCCGAGGTGGCGGTCGATCTGCCCTATCCGCGCCATTACACGCTGAAGACATCGCCGGAGTTCTCGGCCCTGAAGGCGCGTCTCACCGAGGAAATCCGCGCCGAGGCGGTGCTCGCCGTGAGCGAAGGCGCCGGGCGCGGGACATAATCTGGGCTCAGCGGACGTAGCCGGTCGCGAGTGCACGGGCCCATTCCGGGCGGCCGTTGGCGGCTGCGCGTGCGGATGCCGCATTCCAGTCGTAGGTGACGGCGAGGAGATCGACGGACCAGGTGCCACGCTCGTGCGCGATGATCGCGTAACGGGCGTGAGGGGCGCCGGTCTCCGAGACGTGCGGCGACGGCGGCGTGGGGTCGTCGTAGGCCGGGCAGCCGACGGCACCCGGATTGACGATCAGCAGGTCATCCGGCCCCCGCACCACGCGCGGCTGGTGGGAGTGGCCGCACAGCAGCACGCGTGCCGATGACGGGCCGAGGCGGGACGCGACCTCAGCCGCCGGCGATAGAACCAGCAGGCCATTCGCGACATGCTCCAGCAGATACTGGTTGTCGTCGGCAGCGGTGCCATGGACAGCCGTGATGCCGCCGTCGAGCTCGAGCTGTGCCGGCAAGGCGCCGAGTGTGGCGCGCTGGGCCGCCGTGAGCCGGTCCGCGGCGAAGGAGTCCGAAGGGTACATGCGCTCGCGCGGGGTCTCGGCGATCCAGCGGTCGTGATTGCCGCGCACGGTCGGCAGGCGCAGCGTCTCGAGCAGGTCCATGGTCTCGCGCGGCCACAACGGGCCCGATACGCAGTCGCCCAGGTTGACGGTGCGATGGGCGCCGCGGGCCGCGATGTCGGCCAGCACGGCTTCCAGCGCCGGCAGGTTGCCGTGGATGTCGGCGATGACGGCGAGGCGCAAGGGCCGCTCCTAGCTCTTGCACAGAGTGCGGGCCGAGCCGTCCTTGGCGCCCAGGTGCTCGATGCACTGGCCGCGGATCTCCCTGAGCTCCTTGAGGGTGCGCTCGATGTCAGCGCGCTTCTCCTGCAGATTGTCGATCGCCCGCTCGATGTGGGCGAGCAGCATCTGCGTCTGGGCGATCTGGGAAGGATCCGCGTCATAGAGCTTGAGGTACTGGGCAACTTCCTCGAGCGTGAAGCCGAGGTTCTTGCCGCGCAGGATCAGCCGCAGACGCGCGCGGTCGCGGCGCGAGTAGGAGCGCTGCACGCCGCGCCGCACAGGCGCGATCAGGCCCTTGGCCTCATAGAAGCGGATGGCCCGGGTGGTGACGGCAAGCTCGCCGGCGAGCTCGCCGATCGTGTAGAGGCGCTCGGGGTCCGCCCCCGGTGCGGATCCGGGTGCCGGTGGCGCAACCCGCTTGGCGCCGGCGTTGGAGGATCGTGCGCTCATTTGGCCTTGGCTTTCCGGCGCTGCTCCTCCTCGGCCTTGAGCTCCTTTTTGGAGAGCTTGCCGATCATGGTCTTGGGCAGCGCCTCGCGGAACTCGATCTCGGCCGGCATCTCGATCTTGGAGATCTTGGCCTCCAGGTGCTTGCGGATGTCACCCTCGGTCGCCTGTGAGCCCGCGCGCAGCTTGATGAACGCCTTGGGTGCCTCGCCGCGGTAGTCGTCCTTGATGCCGATGACGGTCACCTCCTCGACGGCGGGATGCTCGTAGATCGCTTCCTCGATGCGGCGCGGGTAGACGTTGTAGCCCGAGCAGATGATGAGGTCCTTGATGCGGTCGACGATGAAGATGAAGCCTTCCTCGTCCATGACGCCTACATCGCCGGTGCGCAGGTAGTCGCCGACGAACTGGTTGGCGGTTTCCTCGGGCTTCTTCCAGTAGCCCTTCATGACCTGCGGGCCCTTGATGCAGATCTCGCCTTTTTCGCCCTGGGGCACTTCCTTGGAAGGATCGGCGAGGTCGCGCAGGGACACGATGGTGCCGGGCAGCGGCTGGCCGATGGAGCCTTCCTTGACGGCACCTTCGAGCGGATTGCAGGTGACGCTGGGGCTGGCTTCGGACAGCCCATAGCCTTCCACCAGCTTGCAGCCCGTGAGTTTCTCGAACTTCTGCTTCACGTCGACGGGCAGCGGGGCGCCGCCCGACAGGCAGAACTTGAGCGACGACAGATTGAAGCTCGCCAGCTTGGGATGGTTCAGCATGGCGATGAACATGGTCGGCACCCCGGGCATGACGGTGGGCCGGGTCTTGTCGATCAGTTTCATGGCGTCATCGAGCACGAAGCGCGGCATGATGACGATCTCGGCTCCGTAGGCCAGGGCAAAGTTCATCACCGCCGTCATGGCGAAGACATGGAAGAACGGCAGCGCCGCCAGCACGCGCTCGTTGCCTTCGGAGAGATGCGTTGCCCACGCCGCCCCCTGCCGGCAATTGATGCTGACGTTGGCATGGGTGAGCATGGCGCCCTTGGGCGTGCCGGTGGTGCCGCCCGTGTACTGCAGCACGGCAACGTCGTTCAGCGGATCGATGGCGGGCTTCTGGTACTTGCCGTCGTTCTTGCGCACGTCGCCTTCGGCGATGACGTTGGCCGCCACCGGCGACTTCATCGGGTGGGCCAGGTCCTTGCCCTTGAACAGCTTGAACAGGACCGATTTGGCGCCGGGTAGCAAGGCGGGGAAGGAAGCGACGATAGCGCGCTTGAGCGTGCCCGCCTGCATCAGGGCCTCGGCCTTGTCGAACAGCAGCTTCAGGTCCAGCGTGACCATCATGTCGGTCTCGCTGTCCTTGATCTGGTAGGAAAGCTCCTCGAGGGTATAAAGGGGATTGTAGTTGACGACCGTTCCCCCCGCTTTCAGGGTGGCAAAGTAGTAGACGATGAAGGTCGGGCAGTTGGGCATCAGCAGGCCCACCTTGGTGCCCTTCCTGACGCCCAGTTTCTGCAGGCCGGCGGCGGCCCGATCGACCATGCGGCCAATCTCACCGTAGGTGATGACCTTGCCGAGGAAGTTCGTGCAGGGGCGCGCCGCGTACTTGGCTGCGGCGTCGTCCAGAAGCTGGTAGAGGGGGGCCGGGGCGAACGGCTGGTGCCAGTCCACGCCCTTGGGGTAATGATCGAGCCAGTGGTACGAACCGGGCGGGCGGATATGCGGGTGCGCGGCTTGGGCCGTCATGGCTTTCTCCTCCCAGGGGCTTGCATGCGGGCAGGACATGCCTCATGTTTTTTCGGCGCATCTGGTGGTCGTACCCGCAGACACCCATTGAACACGCTTTTGCCCCGCCTGACCAGACGACAGACGGGCCGGGAGGGGGCGTGAACCGGCGTTAGGGATGGGTGCGGTTCACCGGGCCGATCGTCTGGACTAGACGGACGATTGCGTATATGTCACGGCTTGATTTGCCCTCCGGGCTAGCCCGGGGAAGCAGAGTGCGTGGCAACCTTATGTCCCGACATGCCTGGCTAGGCACGGTGGGAGGGCGAAATGGACGATGTAGCGACCAAGATCATCGACATTCTCAAGAAGCACATGAAGGAGCCCAGGGACGACATCGGTCTCAATACGGCTCTGACAGACCTCAAGATCGAATCCCTCGATCTGGCGATGATCGTGTTCGACATCGAGGATACCTTCGGCATCGAAATCCCCTACAACGCCAACGAAGAGGCGGCCGACTTCAAGACGGTCGGGTCGGTGGTCGATCGCGTGCGCGAACTGATCCAGAGCTCCGGCGCCGCGGCAGCCAAGGCCTGACCGCTGCCGATCAAGACATGGCCGCCGGCGCTTCCAGGAACAGATAGGGCAAAGTCGATATGCAAGGTGGCGGCGTACCGCACCGCGTCGTCGTGACGGGTCTCGGCGTGGTGACGCCGATTGGCACAACGGTCCCCGAGTTCTGGCAGGGCTGCAAGGACGCCAAGCTCGGGATCAGCCCTCTCGACGGCTTCGAGATCGGTGACCTGAAGATCCTGATCGGCGCCCAGATCCGGGACTTCGATGCGAAGTCTCGCCTCAAGCACTTCGCGCGCGACAAGATCATCCTGCATGCCGACCGGTATTCCTGGTTCGCGGCTGCGGCGGCCGACGAGGCCATCAAGCAGTCTGGCCTCGAGGTGCCATTCACGAACGGCTATCGCGTGGCCTGCATCGTCGGCTCCGGGGCCGGCGGCCTGCAGACCATGGAGACCTGCTACCGCGACCTCTTCATCCACAAGAAACGCGCCACCCACCCGCTGACCCTGCTGCGTTTCATCGGGTCGTCAGCCGCGGCCCACGTCGGCATCGAGTTCGGGGTGAAAGGGCCCGCGTTCGCCACCTGCAGCGCCTGTGCCACGGCCGCCCATGCCATCGGCATCGGCCGCGACTACATCCGCCATGGGCTCGCCGACGTGGCCATCGTAGGCGCCTCCGAGAGCGTCATAAACTACGGCGTCATGCGGGCTTGGCAGGCCATGCACGTGCTGTCGCCGGAAGGATGCTTCCCGTTCGCCAAGAAGCGCAACGGCACCGTGCTGGCCGAGGGCGCCGGCATGCTGGTGTTGGAATCCAAGGCGCACGCCAAGGCCCGCGGGGCCAAGATGCTGGCCGAGCTGTGCGGCTTCGGCATGACCTCCGACAGCAAGGACATGGTCAACCCGGACATCGACGGCCCCAGCGAGGCCATGCGCCTGGCGCTCGAGGATGCCGAGCTGGCGCCGTCCGATATCGACTACCTGAACGCCCACGGCACGGCGACCACCATCAACGATCGCAACGAGACGAATGCCATCAAGCGGGTGTTCGGCAAGCACGCCTCCGAGTTGGCGATCTCCTCGACCAAGTCGATGCACGGGCATCCGCTGGGGGCAGGCGGAGGGATCGAGGCCGTGGCCTGCATCAAGGCCCTGCAGGACAACTGGGTGCCGCCGACCATCGGCCTCGACGAGGCCGACCCGGAGTGTGATCTCGACTACGTGCCGAACAAAGGGCGCAACCAGGAGGTGACATACGCCATGTCCAACTCCTTCGCCTTCGGTGGCCTCAACGCCGTGCTCGTGTTCGGCCCGCCGCCGGCCTGAAGCCCGCGTTATCCTGACCGAGCGCAGGCCAGCACTTCTGGACCTATCCGCACCCCTGGTCACCGCCCTGAGTTTGTCGAAGGGCGGCTTAAAGCAGCCTCGGTGGCCTCGCGGGTTCGACGGGCTCACCCCCAAGGTGAAGGCCGCCGCTGAATTGCGCAGTCTTACGCGCGTTCGCGCCAATGGGACACGTCACGTCTCCGCCACCGGCGTCCAAATCACCTGTTCGATGCGCACGGCGCCGGTCAGGAGCATGACCAGACGGTCGAAGCCCAGCGCGGCGCCGCTGGCGGGGGGCATGTGAGCCAGTGCGGCGAGGAAGTCCTCGTCGATGGGATAGCGTTCCCCGTAGATGCGGGCCTTCTCGGCCATCTCCGCCTCCAGGCGGGCCCGCTGCACGGCGGGGTCGGTCAATTCTCCGAAGGCATTGGCGAGCTCGACGCCACACGCATAGAGCTCGAAACGCTCGGCGACGCGGTTGTCGTCGGGTTTGGGGCGGGCCAGGGCCGCAAGGCCGGCAGGGTAGGCGTCGAGGATGGCCGCGCGGTCAATGCCCAGGTGGGGCTCGATGCGCTCGACGAGAACGCGGCTGAAGATGTCGCCCCACGTGTCGTCGGCGGCGACCCGGATGCCCGCGGCTGCGGTTGCCGCTTCCGCCAGCGCCATCCGATCTGGCCCCTCACCAATGGCTCCTTCCGGAGACCCAAGGGGAGCGAAAGGCCGCATCGGCAGCGTGGCGAGGAGGTCGATGCCGGCAAGCCGGCTGAAGGCCTCGGCAACAGTCAGACGCTCCGGCGGCACGAAGGGATCTGCAACCTTGCCGCGGAACTGGAGCGTGGTAGCGCCCGCAGCCTGCGCGGCAATCCCGAGCAGCTCGCGGCAGTCCGCCATCAGGCTCTCGTAGGGCTCGCCGGCCCGATACCACTCGAGCATGGTGAAGGCGGGATGATGCAGGGGGCCGCGCTCGCGGTTGCGGTAGACCTGGGCGAATGTGAAGATGCGCGTCTCGCTGGCGGCGAGCAGCTTCTTGCAGGCGAACTCGGGCGAGGTGTGCAGGTAGAGGCGCCGGCTGGCGCCGTCCGGCGCCGTCAGGTCCGTGGCGAAGGCGTGCAGGTGCAGCTCGTTGCCAGGCGACACCTGCAGGGCGCTCGTCTCCACCTCGATGAAGCCCTGGGCCACGAACCAGTGCCGCAGCGCCGCCTTGATGCGTTCCCGCGCCAGCAGGAACGGGCGCCGGTCGGCGTGGTTGTCCCTCCGCCACCAAGGGCTTGGCTGCACAGGGGCTGGCAAGGGCGGATGCTCCTTGGCGATGCCGGAAAAGGCTTGTAGAAAGCGGCCAGCTCTCGACGGCCCGGCCGTCTTACGACGCGAGCATGGCTCGCTCATCCTCAGATGCGGAGTGCTCGACGGTGGTGAAGGTTATCGCAAGCTCGATCCGCAAAGGCAATGTGCTGGACATCGACGGCAAGCTCTGCGTGGTCATGAAGGCAGAGAACATCCATCCCGGCAAGGGCACGCCCGTGACGCACCTCGATATGCGGCGCATCTCCGACGGGGTGAAGATCACCGAGCGCTATCGCACCACCGAGCAGGTCGAGCGCGCCTACCTGGAGGAGAAGACCTACAACTACCTGTTCGAAGACGATACCGGCTTCACCTTCATGGAGCCCGAGACCTACGAGCAGGTGACGGTGCCCAAGGACATGATCGGCGAGCAGTCCGTCTATCTGCAGGAGAACATGGCGGTGAACATCAACCTGCACGAGGGCGTGCCGGTGTCGGTGGAGCTCCCGCCACGGGTGGTGTTCGAGATCGTGGAGGCGGATCCGGTGGTCAGGGGCCAGACGGCCTCCTCTTCCTACAAGCCGGCGGTGCTGTCGAACGGTCTGCGCGTGATGGTGCCGCCGCACATCCAGGCCGGCACCCGCGTCGTCATCATGACCGACGACGGCTCCTACGTGGAGCGCGCCAAGGACTGAGGCGGCGGGACGGGCTTCCACACCCCACTTCAACGAGAGAGCGTCAGGGTGCCTGCTCGCGCGGGCGCAGCCACCTGCCGCTGCCCCACTGCAGGCAACGTTTCGTTAAGCCGCGCGTGGAAAGATTCGATTAACCAGACGATTTGGCTCAACGAGGAACGTCCCGATGACCTTCTTGGACGACGGCTCGGCACGTCTCACGCCCAGCCTCAATGAAGCGCGCAACGACACCGGCCGCATCGCCTTCTGCGGGCCGATCGTGCTCTCCGCCATTACCGGCTACTCCGTGAGCAAGGTGGAGGACGAGATCCGCGCCTTTCGCCAGGTGGCGCCCGAGCGCAAGCCGATCGTCAAGGGCACCCACGCCGAGGAGGTGGCGGCCGCCCTTGCGCATTTCGGCTACAGCATGGAGCTGAAGGAGAGCTTCATGCATCTGGAGCGCAAACAGCGCCCGTCCGTATGGACCTGGATGCAGAAGCCGCGCAGCGCGTGGGTGCATTACATCCTCGCCATCCACAAGGGCAAGGAGGGGCACTGGGTGCTGATCAAGGGCGTCAAGCTTTGCGACACCTATAGCGAGGGTCGCTGGCAGTTCGTATGCGACGGCCCGCACAAGGGCGCCCGCATCATGGAGGTGTTCGAGGTGAGGAAGGCGCTGGGGGTGTAGCGTATAGGGTGCAATAGGCGACGGCCGTATTGCACCTCTCACTCGCACTATCGGTGCAATACGCTTCGCTATTGCACCCTACACCTTATGTTTCAGCTCTTGAGCTTGGGATCGAGCCAGTCGCGGAGCGAGTCGCCGAACAGATTGAAGGCGAACACTGCCAACGTGATGGCCACGCCCGGGAACACGATCATCCAGGGCGCCGTCTGGTAGAAGTCGGCGCTGGCGCCCGACAGCATGAGACCCCAGGCGGGAGTCGGCTCGGTCACGCCCAGCCCCAGGAACGACAGGCTGGCCTCGAGCAGGATCGCTTGCGCCATCGATGCCGAAACCATGATGAGGTAGGGCGCGACGATGTTGGGCGTGATGTGGCGCAGGATGATCCGCGCGTGGCTGAACCCCGCGGCCCGCGCCGCGTCGATGAACGGCATGGCCACAATCGACAACGTGGACGCGCGCGCCACGCGCGCCATGCGCGGCACGATCGGCAGCGTGATGGCGGCGATCAGGTTCAGGTCGATGCCGAGCAGCGTGCGCTTGCCGAGCACCGCCACCACCACCATGGCCAGCACGATGATGGGAAACGACAGCATGATGTCGACGACGCGCTGGATGGCGTTGTCGATGCGCCCCCCGAAGTAGCCGGAGGCTGCACCCAGCAGGGCGCCCAGCGTGCAGCCGAGCACGGCCGAGATGATGCCCACGGCGAGCGCGGTGCGCGAGCCGTAGACGATGCGCGAGAAGACGTCGCGCCCGTACTGGTCGGTGCCGAACCAATGCTCATGCCCCGGGCCGGCGAGCATGGCGGCGAAATCGATGGATTCGGGATCGAACGGGGCGATCCAGCGGGCGCCGAAGGCGCACACGACGTACAACAGGATGATGAGGAACCCGACGAGGCCCAGCGGCTGCGACTTGATGAACTGCCACGTGGCGTTCGGCCGCTTCGGGATGGTGTCGACCTGGGGTGTCGTCGCGACGGTTGCCATGGGTGCGCCTCAGGTCAAGCGGATGCGCGGATCGAGCCAGCCGTAGAGCAGGTCCACGATCAGGTTCACCAGCACGAAAATGGTGGCGATCAGCAGCACGAGGCCCTGGATCAGATTGAAATCCCCGCGCGCGGTGGCGTCCACGAACAGCTTGCCGATGCCGTTGATGTTGAACACCTGCTCGGTTACCACCAGGCCGCCGATCAGGAACGCGAACTCGAGGCCGACCACCGTCACCACGGGCAGCAGCGCGTTGCGCAGGGCATGGCGGCGCATGATCAGGCGCGTCCACACGCCCTTGGCGCGCGCGGTGCGGATGTAGTCCTCGCGCATCACCTCCAGCAGCGAGGAGCGCATCATGCGCGTCGCCACCGCGGCGTACCGGTAGCCGACCGAGGCGGCGGGCCAGATGGTCACGGCCAGGTTGCCGATCGGGTCCTGCCAGAAGGGCACATAGCCGATCTTGGGCAGCCAGTTGAACAACGACAGCAGGCCGAGAATGATCAGCATGCCGAGCCAGAACGACGGGATGGCAAGGCCCGAGACGGCCACCACCCGGACAGTGTGATCGATCCAGCTGTCGCGGTAGAGCGCCGAGATGGTGCCGAGGGGGATGGCGATCAACACGGCGATGAGCGCCGCCATGATGGCGATCTGGAAGGACACCGGCATACGCAGCGCGATCTCCTTGGTGACGGCTTCGCCAGTCCACAGCGACTTGCCAAGATCCAGGCGCGGCAGCCCCAGCATGTAGTCGTAGAATTGCTCGTAGAGCGGCTTGTCGAGCCCTAGCCGCTTGCGCTCGGCCTGGATGGCCTCCTCGGAGACCGCGGCGCCATCGGCCCGCAGCTTCACGACGACAACGTCGCCCGGCATCACGCGGATGAGGAAGAAGACGGCGATCGCCACCCCGATCAGGGTCGGGATGACCAGAATGAGGCGGCGGATCACGTACCAGAGCATGGGCCTATACCCGCATGGGGAACGCCGGCGGCCGCGGCCGCCGACGCTGTTCGTGTACTACTGGTCGAGCCAGACGGTCGACAGGTCCTGCCAAAGATAGTGGCTGGGCGTGATGTACCAGCCCTGAATCTTCTTGTGGTTGACGATGATGCGCTGCCACCACAGCAGGGGCACATTGTAGGCCTGCGTAAGTGCATAGCGCTCCATCTCGCGCACGATCTTGGTGCGCTCGGCCACATCGATAGTGCGCCGCTGCTTCTCGTACATGGCGTCGATCTTGGTGTCGGTATGGCCCGAGTATCCCGACGGCGAGAGGGCCTTGGTCAGGAACTTGGAGAACTGGGCCGTCGGATCGTCCATGAAGTCGGCCTGGAACTCGATCGCCACGTCGAAGTCACCCGAGGCCACGCGATCCTGATAGAGCTTGGTCTCGAGCTGCTCATGCTCGGCAATGACGCCGATCCGGCGCCACTGGTCGATCGAGTAGACGGCGCCGGGCGTATAGGGCTCTGCGACATTGCGATTGAGCAGTTTGAACTTGAGGTCCTTGACGCCGGCGTCCGCCAGCAGCTTCTTGGCGTCCTCGCGGGATTTGGCGATGTCCTTGGAGAAGCCCGGCAGCTTGACGAGCTCGGCCTCCGGCAACGACATCGCATAGCCCGGCCGCATCACGCCGCCGACGAACTTCAGGATGGAGATGCGCGAGAGCGCATCCGAGCCGCCCCAGCGGTCGATGGCCATGCTGAGGGCCTGGCGCACCCGCACGTCGTCGAAGGGTTTGCGCGTGGTGTTGAAGACGATCATGAGGTTGTTGACCCAGGTCCCCTCGAAGACCGCCAGATTGTCCTTCATCTTCTCCAGGAGCTGGGTCTTCTCGGAGGGGTTGCGGCCGCGGAACTCGGCGTCGAACTGTCCGCCGATGATGCCCGGCACGACGGCGTTCGATTTCACGAAGAACGCCTTGTAGCCGTCCAGATAGGGTTTGCCCTTGTCAAAGTAGCCGTCGAAGCGCTTGCCTTCCCAGCTCGTGCCGCGCACATGGCTCACCAGCGTGAAGGGGCCCGAACCCATGATCTCGGTCTCGGGGTACTTCGGGTTCTGCGCGAGCTTGGCGGCGCTATAGATGCAGTTGAAGGGCGACGCCAGCGCCTCCAGCACGCCGGCCATGGGGTTCTTGAGCTTGAACACCACGGTTGCCGGATCGGGTGTCTCCACGGCCAGGTCGGAGTAGTAGGCCTTGCGGATCGACACCACCCCGGGGGGCGGGCTGATGATGCGGTCGTAGCTGGCCTTGATGTCGGCGGAGGTGAGCGGCGAGCCATCGTGGAACTTGACACCGGTGCGCAGCTTGAACGTGTAGGTCATACCGTCCGGCGACACCGACCAGCTCTGCGCCAGGTCGGGGACCACCTTGGGATAGTCCTTGCCGTCGAACTTCACCAGCAGCGAGTAGTGGGGCGCAATCGGGTGGACCAGGGCGAAGGTCGTGCTGCCGTGGCAGTCGTAGTTGGGTGGCTCGGCCACTACGCCGAAGTTCAGGACGCCGCCGCGCTTGGGCTCGGCTGCCTGGCCGCTACCGGCCGCGCATGCCAGGGCGATGCCCATGGCGACAACGGGAATGCTTGTTCGACGCATTGTTGGCCTCTCCTATCGGCAAGCCGGTCCCGCCGTTCGGCTACTCACTTCAGGCGTGAATGCATGCAGCCGAGTGACCCGGTGCAAGCTCCCGTGCGGCCGGCACGCCCTTCCGGCACTCTTCTGTCGCGAGCGGACAGCGGGGATGGAATACGCAACCCTTGGGCGGGTTGAGCGGGCTTGGTAGCTCGCCCTTGATGATCGTGCGCGGGCGCGTGCGCTCCACCACCGGATCGGGCACCGGTGCGGCGGCCAGCAGCGCGCGCGTATAGGGATGCTTCGGGTTGGCGAACAGCTCATCGGCCGGCGCATACTCGACGATACGGCCGAGATACATCACGGCGACCTTGCTCGAAATGTGGCGAACCACGGCCAGATCGTGGGCGATGAAGAGGTAGGTCAGTCCCAGTTTCTGCTGCAGGTCCTCCAGCAGGTTGATCACCTGGCCCTGGATCGACACGTCGAGGGCGGACACCGCCTCGTCGCACACGATCACGCGCGGGTTGACGGCGAGCGCACGGGCGATGCCGACACGCTGGCGCTGCCCGCCCGACAGCTCGTGGGGATAGCGCAGTGCCATGTACGGGAAGAGCCCGACGAGCTGCAGCAGCTCGGCTACCCGGTCCGTCACCTTCGCCTTCGGCACGATGCCGTGCACGTGCATGGGCTCGGCGATGATCTGGCCCACCGTCATGCGCGGGTTGAGGGAGGAATACGGATCCTGGAAGATCACCTGCATCTTTTTGCGCACGCCGGTCATGCCGTCGCGATCGAGCGCGGCCAGATCGAGGTTGTCGAACAGGATCTCGCCCGCGGTGGGATCGTCGAGCCGCAGCACCAGGCGGCCGAGCGTGGACTTGCCGCATCCGGATTCGCCAACCAGCCCCAGGGTCTCTCCGGTCTTGACGTCGATCGTGACGTCATCGACGGCGCGCACCTGCTTGGGCGGCCGCAGGAAGCCCATGCGGACCGGGAAGTACTTCTTGGCGTGGCGGATATCGAGGATGGCGCTGGCGTCGTGGCCGTTGAGCCCCTGCTTGGAGCTGCTCTCTGCGCGCGCCGTCGGCGGATCGAGTGCATCGATCTCGGAAACCCGGTGGCATGCGGCGTGATGACCGGGCTCCCTCTCCTCGAGCGCGGGGTCCTCCAGGCACTTGTCGATGGCGAAGCGGCAGCGCGGACGGAAGCGGCAGCCGGATGGCGGATTGAGCAGGTTGGGCGGTGCGCCGTCGATGGTGGCGAGCTTGGCGGAGCGGCCGCGATCGAGCCGCGGCACCGCGCCGAGCAGCCCGCGCGCATAGGGATGCAGCGGGTGAGTGAACACGTTCTCGGCGGTGCCGCTTTCGACCAGGCGGGCCGCATACATGACGTTCACGCGGTCGGCGTAGCGTGCCACGATGCCGAGGTTGTGGGTGATGATGACCACCGCCACGCCCAGACGCCGCGACAGATCCTTCATGAGCTCCAGGATCTGCGCCTGGATGGTGACGTCGAGCGCCGTGGTGGGCTCGTCGGCGATGAGCAGCTTGGGATTGCACGACAGGCCGATGGCGATCATCACGCGCTGGCGCATGCCGCCGGAAAGCTGGTGGGGATACTGGTTGAGGCGGCTTTCAGGATCGGTGATGCCCACCAGGGTGAGCAGCTCGATGGCCCGCGCCCGCGCGGCCTTCTCATCCATGCCGAGATGAATGATGAGCGGCTCCATGATCTGGAGGCCGATGCGCAGGACGGGGTTGAGCGACGTCATCGGCTCCTGGAAGATCATGGCGATCTCCTTGCCGCGAATGCGCCGCATCTCCTCGTCGGACAGGGTCAGCAGCTCGCGGCCGCCGAAGCGCACGGAGCCCTTGACGCGTGCCGTGCCGGGCGGAAGGAGCTGCATGACGGCAAGCGCGGAGACCGACTTGCCGGAACCGGATTCACCGACGATCGCCACCATCTCGCCGGGATGGACGGAGTAGCTGAGCCCCTCCACCGCGCGCACGACGCCGTGCGAGGTCTCGAAACGCACGTTGAGGTCCGCAATCTCGATCAGCGGTCGCGCGTCCCTGGCGGCCGCCTGCGCCGGCCCCGGATCGACAGATGCACGATTTCCGAGGGTCGTAACGACCTCGCTGGTCAACGTTTTCCTCCCTCGCGGGAAATGCCCGTGATTGTCCCAGGCACGGCAGTTCTCGCGGCGACGCTTGGTATACCAGTTGTTTTGCTAACCCACAAAGGCAAGGCAGAGCAAGGGGAGGGGCGAGACATGGGCCGCTTTGCCTTAAGATTTGGGCGGCGCGGCGGCGATGGGCCGGGGCCATGGTGCAGACAGCTCCGCCAATTCCGTCATCGCATGGCGCGGGCGCCTGACGCATGATGTACCTTCAGCGCAGCCGGCCGTGACAACGATTTGGCGAGGTTTCCATGCCCCGGAGCATCATGTTTCACCAGGGAAGCCGTGAGCTTCAGGACGCGTTCGACAGTCGTCGGATATCCGATCGCCTGGAGGAGAAGCTCACCCGCACGGCGTTCACGGCCGACGACACGGCGTTCCTCGGGCGCGTCATCTATTTTTTCATGGCGACCGCGGACGCCGACGGCCGGCCGGACTGCTCCTTCAAGGGCGGCCCAGCCGGCTTCGTGCAGGTGACCGCACCCGACGAGCTGGCATTTCCCGATTACGACGGCAACGGAATGTTCAAGAGCCTGGGCAATATTCTGGTCAACCCGAACGTCGGGTTGCTGTTCATCGACCTGCATGAGAAGCCGCGCCGGCTCCGCGTCAACGGCGAGGCACGCGTGTGCCGTGAGGATCCGCTGCTGGCGCGCACGGTCGGCGCGCAACTGATCGTGCGGGTGAAGGCGCGGGCGATCTTTCCCAATTGCCCGCGCTACATTCCCGCGCTGCAGCTCGTCGAGCCGTCGAAGTACGTGCCGCGTCCCGGCGAGGACCCCGTCGAGCCGGCGTGGAAGAGTTTCGGCGACTTCAAGGACTATGTGCACCCGCGCCAGCCCGTCTCGAAGGGCGAATAGCGAAAACTGTCGGGCGTGCGTTCCTTCTCTCAGGGCGGGCGGCGGCTGAGCTCCTCCTCGAGCCGACGCGCGCGCTCCTGACGCCGGACATCGTCGGCGGATGTCGGATCGGAGGGCAGCGAGCCCGTCACGAGGCCGGTGGCCGGACGGAACTGAAAATCCTGGAGCAGGGCGGAATGGTCCCAGGGAACCTGGGCATTGCCCGTCGCGGCCATCACATCCTTGCGCACCTCGATCATGAGGGCGTTGAGGCCTCGGTTGGCCGTGCGGATGTGGCGCAGCAGCGCGGCGGTGAACGGGGAATTGCGGCCCTGGCCGTCGTAGGCGACCTTGCCCGGCGCCGTCGCAAAGGCGATGAAAGAGCCGGCACCGGACTGGACCGCCGCGAGGCCGCGCGGATAGGCATCCGAGCGCACGCCGGCCGCACGCGCCAGATTGCGCGTCAGCGGATTGTCGCGGCAGGCATCGAGCAGGACGATGCTGACCTTGCCGTCCCGTCCGTTCTCCAGCAGGCCGAGGAGGAGATCGAGCCGGATCGCATCGAGCTCGAGGTCACGCGCGTTCTCGAACCTGGCGTCGGCGGGCAGGAGATAGTTCTGGCCGGCGACCTGGACGCCATGGCCGGCAAAGAACACGAGGCCCACGTCGGCGCCGGCAACCTGCCGCGCGAAGGTGCGGATGGCCATATCGAGTGGCGACTTGCCCGCATCGGTGAGCAGAACCACCTCGAAGCCGAGTTCCTGCAGCGCCTGGCTCAAGTCGCCGGCGTCGTGGACCGGGTTCCTGAGCGATGGCGCCTGCCGGTAGCTGCCGATGCCGATCACGAGCGCAACGCGGCCCGCGGCATGGGCGGCAAAACCGTGCAGGGCGAGCAGCAGGGCAGTCAGGCCGGCGGCCAGCAGGCGGGCGAACATCGCGGGGGCTCGTGGCGTTTCCTCCGCGCAGGCCATAGCCGGACGAGCGGGCAGCAGTGTGGAGATCGTTGCGGCTGCACCGCAGCCGCACGGCGCACCCTCCGGCTAAGCGCCCACCCCCTGCGTGGCGGCGCCGAAGCCCGACAGCGCGCGCTTGCGCGGGACGATGCGCAGCTTGCCGCCGGCCTGCTCGGGGGCGACGCCCGAGACCGCATCGGCGGCCTTCAGCAGGCGGCCGAAGTCGATGCCGGTCGAGATCCCCATGTGCTCGAAGGCGAAGACGATGTCCTCGCTCGCGGTGTTACCCGCAGCACCGGGCGCGAACGGGCAACCCCCGAGCCCGCCGGCGGCACCATCGATCGCGCGCACGCCCTGGCGGTAGGCTTCGATGGCGTTGGCCACACC